>CAZOBX010000326.1:0-6030 GCA_964578045.1 uncultured Kangiella sp.
CAACAGACTACTTCTTTGTTTTATGCTTGAAGAGCTTGGATTTTCTTGTGATGAAGCCAATAATGGCGAAAAGGCCGTAGAACTAGCCATGGAATTCGATTATGTGGCAGTATTAATGGACCTTAATATGCCGGTAATGAGCGGTCAGGAAGCCACTGAGATTCTGCGAAACATTAATTTCGAATCGCCAATTTTCGTCTGTAGCGCAGAAGACAATCCGAAAATAATCAGTAAACTGCTCCATGCCGGCTTTAACGGCTTTTTATCCAAACCAATTGAGCCTGAGGATATCAGGAGTATTCTTAATAAACATGGCATTAGTAAAGATCGCCAACTTCCAAACAACGACGCCGCTTACCAGGAAAAACTTGAGCAACTTAGCAACCGATTTATAAACGATTTACCAGTAATGATCAGCAAAATTGAGCTTACTCTTATGAATAACTCGCTTTCCGATCTCAAACGGATCGCCCATAAACTAAAAGGCACCGCCTCCCAGTTTGGTTTTGATAATGTAGCCAAAATTGGTGGTAGTATCGAGTTAGCCATTAATAAAAGTAAATATTCAGTGGCATTAGAAAAAGCAGAATTTCTGCTCATTGAACTAAAAAGAATCACAACAGAAAGGTAGTACTATATACGTATATTCACTTAGAACTTGGAACTTCGCTCCCCGCTCCCCGCTCCCCGCTCCCGATAACCTTATCATTGACTTTCCCGCGTAACCCAATAACAATCACCCCATGCTCAAAGATAAACAAGCCAATATATTTAATGACTTAGCGACACTTTGTGAAGCTGGCATTTCAATCTTAAATGCTGCAAGGCGAGTCGCCGCATCCCATCCTAAGATAAAAGCCTGGTCGGCGGTAATCACTTTGCTTGAACGCGGCAATAAACTAAGTATCGCGCTTGGCAAACATGGCTTGATTAGCCGCTATGAGCAAGAAATCATTTCTGTCGCCGAATATGCCGGACAAGTTCCTGAGGGTCTAAGAAATATTTCAAACTTCTATGACAAACGCAGGATTAGGATCAGTCGACTAAAATCAAAACTCTATTACCCCTTCGCCATTCTACTGGTTGGGATTATCGTTTCGGCTATTCTGCAAATCTCAAGAAATCCAGAATTGTCGAAGTTTACAGTTTTCAGTCAGGCTGTTTTCTGGCTAATAGTTGCAATATTAGCAAACAAGGTCATTCTTAACCTTATGCAAAAAGATGCGTGTACCTGGCTAAGCTTTGCTAAGCAACATTCCTCAGGTGAATGGTATAAAATGCAATTCCAACAAGTCGTTTTTGGCGCACTACTCTGGCACAATAAATCTGGTATCGATTTTAAAATGGGGTTTAATCGGATCTCAAAATTAATTGACGCAAAGCATGTGCAAAAGAAATTGCTAATAGCTAGCAATTTGTGCGGCCAGGGACTGTCTGTGAGCGAAGCGGTTCAAAAAGCAAATCTCCCGGTTAGTTATGAATTTCAACAAATTCTAAATACTGGTGAGCAAAGCGGTCGTTGGGAATATTCAGTTGGTAAATTTTTGCAACAAAATGAAATATTGTTGGATCAAAGAATTGATAACGCCTTCGAATGGGCCCCTAGATTATATTATGGATTGATTGTGTTGGTGGTGATCGGAGTGATAATATGACTCGATTATATAATACCAAGTTTCTAAGCTCTAAGCTCTAAGTTCTAAGTTCTAAGTTCTAAGTTCTAAGTTCTAAGTTCTAAGTTCTAAGAAAGGATGATTCAGATGTTTCTTAGGTCAAATCTTTTGCGCTTATAGAGCTTAACGTAGATTACTATTTTAGCCCGTAACTCACAACTAATTAACATGCCCGATCTTTTTTCAAACAGCCGCCCCACTATCGAAGAAATTTATCCGGATCTCTTTGTTCTGGCAAATTTTGTTGAAACCGCGCCACTTATCAAAGACGTTGAGCAAATAGTGAAAGTATCTCCTTTTCGCAAGATGATGACGCCAAACGGACATTATACCGGTGTTGCACTAACCAATTGTGGCGACTTTGGCTGGACCTCTGATAGGACTGAATACAAATATTCCCCGCTCGACCCCTTGAATAACCGTCCATGGCAACCGATGCCTGCCAGCTTTCAGACTCTAGCCTATAATGCTGCACATGCTGCCGGATTCAAAGATTTCAGGCCTGATGCTTGTTTAATTAATCAATATTTTATTGGAACAAAGCTTGGTTCACACCAGGATAAAAATGAAAAAGACTATACTCAACCAATCGTTTCTGTATCAATCGGATTATCTGCTGTCTTCCAGATATTCGGCGAACAACGCGCGGGCAAGGCTATTAATTATCGTCTACATGACGGCGATGTTGTAGTCTGGGGGAAGACTGCCCGACTGGCCTTTCACGGGGTGAGAGCGTTGGCTGTTGATGAGCTTAACCCCAGTTGCCAGCAGAGAATTAATATCACCTTTAGAAAATCACACTAGGTGCCATTGATATTTATTGAGTCATCACTACCTAACAGAAACATCTGTGCTAAAATGCGCGCCATGATTATCCTGTCCACTTTAAACGCAAAATACATCCATGCAAGCCTTGGATTACGGTATCTGTATGCCAATTTGGCAGAAATACAAAATCAAGCCCGAATTTGCGAATATACCATTAATACTCGCCCTATCGATATTGTTGAAAAGCTAATAGAGCAAAATCCAACAATCATTGGATTTGGGGTGTATATCTGGAACTGTGAGGAAACCCTGGCAGTTATCGCCCAAATCAAACGCATTGCTCCAGAAATTACAATCGTTTTAGGTGGTCCAGAGATCAGCTACGAAACCGAACAACAGTCATTATTTGAAATAGCTGATTTTGTTGTGACCGGCGCCGCCGATAAAAGTTTTTATCAACTGTGCAAAGATATATTGAGTGGTACCCCTCCAACTCGAAAAATATTGAACTCAAAACCAATCGAATTAAAAGATCTCAAGTTACCTTACGATTTATACAGTGAAGAAGATCTAAAGCAACGTATTATGTATATCGAAGCATCCAGGGGCTGCCCTTTTAAATGTGAGTTTTGTTTATCAGCTTTAGATAAAACTTCCTATCCATTTGAGTTGGAAAGATTTTTGACCGAAATGGAAACGCTTCATCGGCGCGGCGCGAGACATTTCAAATTTGTCGATCGTACTTTTAATCTCAAGATAAAAAATACTCTGCAAATTCTCGATTTTTTCCTCGAAAGAATGACCGACGATTTGTTTTTACATTTTGAGGTAATTCCGGATCATTTACCAGACAAACTGAAAGACAAAATAGGTCTATTTCCGGAAGGCAGTTTGCAGTTTGAAGTAGGTATTCAGACTTTTAACCAACAAGTTCAAAGCAATATAAGCCGTAAACAAAACAATCAAAAGTCAAAAGATAATCTGATCTGGCTACGGGATAATACTAACGCTCATATTCACGCTGATTTGATCTTTGGTTTACCCGGCGAAACACTTGAAACCTTTGCCGATAGTTTTGATCAGTTATACGCCTGCCGTCCTCATGAAATACAAATGGGTATACTAAAAAGACTACGTGGAAGCCCAATCATTCGGCACACAGAGGTCTTTGATCTTCGTTTTAGCCCCCTTCCACCCTATAGTATTTTAAGCACCAATACTGTTGATTTTATTACCATGCAAAGGGTCAATCGATTTGCACGTTATTGGGATTTGATTGCCAACTCTGGTCGTTTTGCTAAATCCCTCCCATTTGTGCTCGGTGACAATCCATTTAATCGTTTTTTACAACTCACCGATTGGATATTTAAAACCACCGGACAAACTCATAAAATCAATTTAAAAAGACTTTACGAATTAGTTGCACAGGCCTGTGAGGAACTCTTCCCTGAACAACATTTATCATTTGTCGAAGCAATGGAAGCGGATTATTTGCGTTCGAAACTCAAAGGTTCATTTAAACGACTGGAGCTGTCTAAGACTGTTGAAAAAATAGTAATCACTCAAACTAAACATTCCATGAGACAGCAACGGCATTTGTGAGTTTTGTTTGAGGTAGCCCTATAGGAGATAATAGAAGCCTAACTAACCTGAACTCGGGATAAGAATAACCATCCAGCACAACTAATTTAGCGGCTCTCCGCGTTAAGCTTACTTCCAATAGCTCGCTATTACTGCGCAAGCTCGCCTTGATAGCCACTAAATTAGTCGTACTGGTCCAAATTTCAGTATTAGATTTTACCTAACTTATTGTTATTTAATGTATTATTCTGAAATTATAAGTGTGTGCTGTCCATTCTTATCCCGAGTTCAGGTTAACTATTTACAAAAAAAAGGAACCAAATTTGCAAACCTGGATCTACTTCACGATACTCGCAGCTTTAATGCAATCGGTTCGCACAGCCGGCCAAAAACATCTTTCCAAGAATCTCAACGCGATGGCGACCACCTTGGTCCGCTTTCTATTTGCTTTACCTTTTGTTTGGTTCTATCTATTTTCCATTAGTCATTTTCAACAGTTGGCCATACCCGAGATTAACACCGAATTTATTCACTCTGCCTTTCTTGCAGCCATAGTGCAAATTGCTGCAACGACTTTTGTCATTATGGCATTTCGCTATCAGAATTTTGCAGTGGCAACCAGTTTAGTCAAAACAGAAGCCGTGCTTACCGCGATTATGGGTGTATTGGTATTCGACGCGGTGCTTTCAGGTTTTGGTTGGTTATCGGTGATTATTGGGGTATTAGGCGTGCTGATATTAAGTAAAACCGATGTAGGTCTTAAGTCGATATTTAACAGTCCGGCCTCTGCATATGGCATTGCAGCTGGATTAGGTTTTGCCATGGCAACACTTTGGATCAGACAAGCGAGCCTGGCGTTGCAAACTGATTTAATTCTAAGCGCAGCTTTCACCTTAGCGTTTATGGTAACTCTACAAACATTTTTTGTGCTGCTTTATGTTCTCTTTCAAGATAAAAAACAAATGGGACTGATTATTGATAATTGGCGTATGAGTTTATTTGTAGGCATCGCCAGCATGTTAGGTTCCATTGGATGGTTCACCGCGGCTAGTTTGCAAACTGCAGCTTATGTCAAAGCATTAGGACAAGTTGAGTTTTTCTTTACTTTGATTATTACCTATCGGATTTTTAAAGAGCATATTGATATGCGGGAATTTGTTGGGATGTTTTTGATTGTTGCGAGTGTTGTTATTTTGTTGTTGCTAGCGTAGGTGTCTAATTTAGTCTTCTATGTCCGAAAAGCGGAAGTTCGGAGCAATAAAGAAATAAGCTATTGCCAGCGGCAGCTTTACTTCTCATAGCAGCCCTCTAAGAATCATTGAATCGGTCCATTTTGGGTGTACTTATCGTAGATCGTAATTATAAAAACCGTAATTGTCACAAAGAAGACCAGATTTATCAGGTGAAACCACTCAAAATCAGGCTCACTATTGAAACATAAACAGACATAAATAATTGAAACGCTATGCACACTATGTGCGCATTGCGGAAGTGAATAATAGTTAGGTTCAACTTCCGCAATTGGCTCATGAACAGTCATTATAGACTGGATTTACAGAGTTAACTTTTTCCACGAAATTGATCATAATTAGAACCTAAAAGGCCGTAGTAAAAGTTCAGCTTTTGTGTTTGATTATGAAGTTTTGAAGAAATTAGCCTTAAGAGAGATTTAGCTTGGATAAAGATATTTTTTTAGTGCCAATAAATTAAAATATAGGCAAAATAATAAGGCAAGTTAGTAACATAGTGAATAACCCCGCGACTTCGCTTCGCTCTGAACACGGGGTTTTCTCGACAATGTTGATAAAACTGCTTGCGCTTAATCCCTAAAAAAGCGGTTATTCCTGTAACTTACAAAATGGTCGTCTTTGAGCTTTAATGCAACGCAGTTACGCCACTACTGTCACATATTGGAATCATAGGTTTTATTCATTACTTCAACAGAAATATTGCTATTTCTGTAGTTACCAACAATTCGGTTGAACTTAAGCTGCTTACTTCGAACAAA
>CAZOBX010000327.1:0-6025 GCA_964578045.1 uncultured Kangiella sp.
CTCCACCACAGCTTCCTGCTCCTCTGTTGATTCTTTATTTTTGGAACGTCCAAATTTCCACATATTATTTCTCCTGGTCTATTGATTACTCAAGGATCGTACGCTGACTTTTATCGCTTGACTGGCTTGCTTTTCGAACATTAAATTAAGCATAAAAGTCTCCTGAATTGATTTACTTTGTAATCCCATCAGCATGATATGGATACCCCCAGGCGAAAATTCAATCTTCGCCCCAGGAAGAATTTCAATCGTTGACAGATACTTCATTTTGACCAGACCTTCGGACTCAATGGTTTGATGAATCATGGCATGTTGTGCAATTGGCGTAGAAATGCCTGACAAAATGATTTTTGATTGAGATTTATTTTCTAACGTTAAATAAATTGCCGCTGTACGGCTAACGGGAGGGACCGCTGGCATATAGGCATTGGTAACGGTTAATTCGAGACCCGGTTTTTGATGACTATCAGCCAGCACCTCAGGCACCCAAAAAACGCTGCAAACAACAACCACAAGCCATTTTTTAATTGGCATACCGCATCCTTAACTCGGCTAGATTTGTTTAAGATTTTAACAGCTAATCATTAAATAACACCATAAAAATACCAAAAACGAAATTTTCTTGGGTGTTCAGCAGTTGATAATTAATAAAAAAGGGCTCCGGCGATGATGTAAGCCAAAAAGGTGGGACCGGTAAAGGTAAATAGGCCTATCACCGCCAGTATTCTTACCACAGTCACATCCCAGCCAAACTGTCGGGCCATGCCAGCGCAAACTCCCATAATTTTCGAGCGAGCTTGGGGAAGGCCAGCACAATCATCATTACCGTATCGATATTGATTGTTTCTTTCGTAGCGATGATAACGACTCATTATCTACTCCTGTTATTTAAGTTCTAAGTTCTAAGTTCTAAGTTCTAAGTTCTAAGTTCTAAGTTCTAAGTTCTAAAATGGAAACCTTCGGCGCAAAACAGGTCAAGTCTTTCTCTCTTATAACACTTGAAATTATCTCTTATAGCACTTGGAACCTATCTCTTATAGTACTTAGAACTTATCACTTATTACTTATCACTTATCACTTATTACTTATTACGTTTTTTAGTCTAAGATGCTTTCTTTAATTTAGCCTTAAGCTGGTCTAGCTCTCTATCCAAATCTTCATCATCTTGCAGTGAATCAATTTGCTGGCTCAAACTCACGTTTCGACCCAAATCCATCGCTTCGACCTCTGCTTCCAATTCATCCATTCGTTTTTCGAAACGATCAAAACGATTTAGAGCTTCATCAATATTTTTAGTATCGATGCGTTTGCGCAAATGAATGGTTGCTTTCACGGTCTCATGACGAGCGACAATCGCTTTTCGTCGGGCAACCGCTTCATTTAATTTGCTCTGTAGTTTGGCAATGTCGTGATCAAGACGCTCGATAGCTACTTCTAATAGAGCAAATTCTTTTGTTTGCGCTTCAATCGCTTGCTCAATTCGATGCTTTTCCTGCAACGCTTGTTTAGCGAGGTCTTCTCGACCTTTTGCTAAAGCGAGCTCTGCGCGTTTTTGCCATGATTCGATTTCAGCTTCAAAATTTTTGATCTGGCGTTCCATTTCTTTCTTATCCGCAATAGTTTTAGCGGATTCCGTACGAACGTTTAACAAAGTATTTTCCATTTCACTAATAATCATTCGCACTAGTTTTTCAGGGTTTTCGGCTTTATCTAACATGGCATTGACGTTGCTATTTAACACATCTGAAAATCGTTTAAATACACTCATGGCGTTCCTCACTTAATTCTAGTAACAAAGATTTAGGAATTATCGGTTTAACTTGCCCAATTCCTGCAAACTCATAACGCTACTTAGTTGGTCAAAAGCTACCTTTCTAAATAGATTATTAATATCCACATCATTTTTTGTGCCAACATGCATTTAGCAAGATAACTCATTGAAAAATGGACTGTTTATTATTGTTTTAAAAAACCGGATAAAAAAGGAATTTAGCTTAACTAAGCAAAATAACCAATTAATGGTGAAATTAACAAAGGGGAGAACTCGTGACGGTTTTTATTTTACAATGAACAAAGCTTCATGAATAACCTGAATGCCTGCATTGGGTTTAGTGACACTCTCACTGAGATGTCGACGCCATAATTTACCATTAGGTTGTGCATGAAACAGTCCCAGGATATGGCGAGTTATATGTTGTAATTTGCCACCTGATTTTAAGTGGGCTTCGATATAAGGGATGAAGCGTTCAATAACTTCAATTCGAGATAAAGGTTTTTTTTCTGAAGCGAAAAACTGACTATCAACGCCTGCCAGAACGTAAGGGTTATTGTAAGCTTCTCGCCCAATCATAACCCCATCAATATATGAGAGATGCTCGACAACTTCATCGAGCGAGCGAATACCACCGTTGATAATCATTTCCAGGTGTGGAAAGTCTTGTTTTAGTTGATACACGCTTGGATAAATAAGAGGCGGCACTTCTCGGTTTTGTTTCGGGCTAAGACCCGACAAAATAGCCTTACGAGCATGCACAATAAAACTATCACAACCGGAGCCTGACACCTTTTGAACAAAATCATACAAAAACTCATAAGAATCCTGTTCATCGATACCGATCCGGTGCTTCACCGTAATCGGTAAAGCAGTGACACTTTTCATCGCAGCTAAACATTCTGCAACAAGTTCAGGTTCAGCCATCAAACAAGCACCAATTCTACCTGATTGAACTCGATCCGATGGACAACCGACATTTAGATTGATTTCATCATAGCCAAAATCTTCACCAATTTTAGCGCATTCTGCGAGCGCTTGTGGATCGCTTCCGCCTAACTGGAGTGCTATCGGGTTTTCATCGGGATCGAAGCCTAACAGCTTTTCCCGATCCCCATTAATCACTGCGCCGCTAGTCACCATTTCCGTATAGAGTAATGTGTGTTTTGAAATTAGACGCAAAAAGAATCTTGCGTGGCGATCAGTCCAATCCATCATCGGGGCGACGGACAGTTTACGGTTGAGGGGGGCTGGATTTGGCAAAAGAGATTTATTGATTCAAATAAAAAGGCGCTAATTATACAAACTTTACGCAAATTTGTAATGCGCCAATTAAATAGAATAGACCTCGATTATAGAACTTAGGTCCTAGAACCTCAAACCTAGCACTTAGAACTTAGAACCTAAAACTGAAAACGGCTCACCAGTTTTTGCAAGTGCTCAGCCAGTTTGGCCATTTCCTGGCTGGCAGCCAGGTTTTCACTTGCCCCTTGAGCCGTTTGATCGGCTGCTTGAGAGATCGTTAGAACGTTTTCATGCATTTCTCTTGAAACGGAACTTTGCTCATCAGCGGCACTGGCAATATGACTACTCATATCATTGATCACACTGACCGCTTCGGTAATTTTCGTTAAAGATTCACCTGCCTTTGCTGTTTCAGCCACACTATTTTGTGCTTCCTGAGTACTGGTTTTCATGACTTTGACTGCTTCTTGGGTACCTGATTGCAATCGTTCGATCATTTCCTGAATCTCAGAAGTCGATTCCTGTGTTTTACTGGCCAAGGTTCTGACTTCATCAGCTACCACGGCAAACCCTCGTCCCTGCTCTCCTGCTCTAGCCGCTTCTATAGCGGCATTTAATGCCAATAGATTAGTTTGATCAGCAATCCCCCTGATGACATCGAGTACCGCACCAATATTGGTACTGTATGTGTCCAGCTTGTCGATGACTTGTGCGGCAACTTTAATTTCATCGGCCAGCCCATTAATTGTCGCAATATTCTTTTGTACCACTTGTTGACCGGCAGTTGCTTGCTGGTTGGCTTTTTGGACTTCTTTTAGGGTATTACCGGCGCTAGAAGCCACTTCATCTACGGTCGCTGTCATTTCGGTCATGGCGGTTGCCATCATATCGGTTTGTTCTTTTTGGCGATTAATATTGGCGTGACTTTCACTGGATATGGCAGAGGTTTCTTCGGCTGCGGCAGAGAGTTGTTGAGAGCTAGTTGAAATTTCGTTGAGCATACTGCTCAACTGATTAATCAACTGATTAAAGCCTTCTGAAAGCTTGCCGATTTCGTCTGAGCTATGTACATTTACATTCTGTCTTAAATCGCCATTAGAAACTAATGACATCACCCGTAACACCTCAGCCAATGGATTTCTGATACTCTGCAAAACCCACAAATTAATTCCAATGGCGACAATGATTGCAACAATAGCGACACCAATCAGCATGGTTCTGCTTGCGCTGACATTTTCTGTGGCTTCCTGTTTGATATCATTGGTTAAATCTTTAACGTGGTTGGAGACTTGTTTGAGCTCTTCTAAAGCTGATGAAACCAGTTCTCCCGATTCGACCAGTAAGTTTTTCGCCTGGAATCTTGAATCTAACTGCTCTTGCAATAACTGCATGATATTTGACTCACCCACGACAATACTCTTAAATCGATTGATCGCTTCTGAAGTATCATCATAGTATTGGTTAGAGCGGGTGGAACTACCGCTAGAGACCTGACGGTACTTATTTTCAAAATCGTTAATAAGCGAACTGATATCCTTAACCGCGACCTGAACTTGATCCCGCTCAGAAATGGCCAAAACATCAGTCACCGTTATTGTGGCTTCTCGAACCATTGCGGATAAAGACCTTAATATATCGGCTGTATTTTTACTTGAAATATCATCAGAAAAATCGAACAAGAGCGAATCCAGCTCGTCCGCTACATCTTCAAAATCAATACGTTTTGCACTGATCTCCTTTCTGAGTTCAATATCTTTTTTATGGCTTAAAAAAGAATTAGGGACTAATTCAAAATACTTCTTAATGACTTTTTCGCTTTTACTAAGGGCAATTGAAATATTGTCGTAATCTTCCGCCAGGTTAGCGAATCGCTTCCTGGAAAGTTGGTTTTCTTTTTGCTGGTCATCATATTTGCTTCTTATCGCGGGGAGCTCGGCCAAGTTTAAAGTTTGATGATAAAAATTAACTTCCGCTGCGGCTTGTAACAGAGATTGAGCAATATCACTTTCTTCTATAACCATTGGAGTGGATCGTTCTGTCACTTTAGTTAAACCATCGTTAATGCTGTTGACTCCCGACAAGCCATTAAATACGAGTACAGCAAGCAATAATATGACGAGGCCCGCGCCCCCAGCTATTCTCGCAGTTACAGTTAAATTCATATTAAACCTCAGATTTATTTTTTCAGCCATACCAAAATTCCTATTTTCGGTATTAAAGGCTCTATTCTTATGCGTTCTTGCTAGACGATAATTAAAGCATAGACAAAATAGTCAAATATTGCCTAATTTATTTTAAATCAGGGGTTTATTTATGACTTTCAGATTATTTTTTAGCTAGATTAGCCTTTAACAGGTCCCAAACAGTCATTAATGAAGTGGTTTTGAGCAATAAACGACCAGGAAATACCCATTAGTAAAGAACAATCTTAGAATAAGGAAAGGATCGAGATAGATTATTCACCTTGAATAGTCGCCACCAGTTTTCTGGCTCCCGCACGATTACGATGCTCACACAGGTAGATTCCTTGCCAGATCCCCAAATTAAGCTGACCATCGGTGATTGGCAAACTGATACTTGAACCAATAATCGACGATTTTATATGGGCAGGCATATCATCAGCCCCTTCATAATCATGTCGGTAATAAGGCGCATTTTCTGGAACAAATTGGTTGAAATGGCTTTCCAAATCCTGCCGGACGGTTGGATCGGCGTTTTCATTAACTGTTATAGAGGCAGACGTGTGTTGAATAAACAAGTGTAAAAGGCCAATTTTGATAGTCATAATTTTCGATAACTGGCTTTGCACTTCATCGGTGATGAGATGAAATCCTCGAGATTTGGCAGTAATTTCTAATATTTGCTGTGACCACATTTTGATGCCTTTGGTTCTAAGTGCTAAGTTCTAGGTTCTAGGTTCTAAAATGGAAACCTTCAGCCCGAAATGGGCCAAGTCTTTTTCTCTTATAGCACTTAGAACTTAGCACTTAGCACTTAGCACTTAGCACT
>CAZOBX010000328.1:0-6024 GCA_964578045.1 uncultured Kangiella sp.
AAAATTAAGAGCCCGTCAAGACGCGATCATAACTGGCATCGGAACCTTAAAGGCTGATAATCCCGCTATGACGGTACGAGCTGAAGAAAAATCTAGAGCTGACGGACAACAAGATTGGTTTTATTCAGTCGAATCATTCGAACAACCCACTCGGATTTTACTAGATCGAAAAGCCGAGGCTGATTTAAACGCAAAATTTTTTAATCAAGACGCGCCTGTCTGGTGGATAACGCAAGCTGGTGATGCAGCCCAAAAGCTTAGTCTGGCTGCCCGGGAGACCACACAAATTATCCAACAAGCATCGATACAAAAGTTGATTGGGCATTGTGCCGAACGAGGCATGAATAAGGTTTTGATCGAAGCCGGACATAAATTAGCCGGACAATTTATCCAGCAACAATTGGTTGACGAAATTATCGTTTATGTGGCTCCTAAATTAATGGGTAATGCTGGGTTAGGCTTGTTTGATCTACAGGTCAGTGAGATGTCTCAAAGTCCTCAACTAAGACTAAAAGAAGTCCGCCAATTCGGTGATGATCTTCGCTTAACTTATTCGCCAGAGGAAAATATTTAACATGTTCACAGGTATCATCGAAAGCATCGGAACGATCAAAAAGATTGAAAAACAATCAGGCGATGCCAAATTAACCATCAGTGTAGGCCAATTGGATATGAGCGATGTGGCATTGGGAGATAGTATTGCTTGCAATGGCGTTTGCTTAACGGCGATTAAATTTGATAATGATTCTTATACTGCGGATGTTTCTGGTGAAACGTTAAGGCTGACAACGCTGGGTGAGCTTGCGATTGGCAGTCCGGTCAATTTGGAAAAAGCGCTAACCCCAACCACCCGTCTGGGGGGGCATTTGGTTAGCGGTCATGTGGATGGCATTGGTGAAATTATTTCAATCAAAAAAGATTCCAGAAGTATTCAATATCAGATTAAAGCGCCTCAGGAAATAGCCCACTATATCGCTAAAAAGGGGTCCATTTGTGTTGATGGTGTTAGTCTAACGGTCAACGAAATATTGGATAATATTTTTGCTCTCAATTTGGTACCTCACACGTTGAGTGAAACTACTGCAAGTGATTATCAAGTGAGAACCAAAGTGAATCTTGAAGTTGATCTTCTTGCCAGATATCTGGAGAGATTATTAACCGGGCAAAAAGTAGCAACTGAGTCTAATCTTACTACAGGCTTTCTAAAAGATAGCGGTTTTATTAAATAGAACAAAAGGCTACGGGTCATTAGTTTAAAGTAAGCTGTCATTTGCCTATACGCATGTAGGTAAATGGCGTAAGTAGGATGCGTAAGCTTAGCGTCTTTTCGGGTTAAGAGGTTTGAAAACAATAGAATGCAATTAAATACAGCAAAAGAGCTAATTGATGATATAGCGGCGGGTAAGATGGTTATCCTTATGGATGATGAAGATCGTGAAAATGAAGGCGATCTGATCATGGCTTCGAGTTTGGTGCGCCCTGATGATGTTAATTTTATGGCAAAATTCGGTCGCGGACTGGTTTGCCTGACTTTGACCCAAGAACGCTGTGAGCAACTTAATTTAAGATTAATGGTGGATAAAAATCAGGCATCTTTTGAAACTAATTTCACTTTGTCGATAGAAGCAGCAGAGGGCGTTACTACCGGCATTTCTGCGGCGGACAGAGCCAGGACTATACAAGCGGCGGTGGCCGCTGATGCCAAGCCCGTTGATATTGTGCAACCAGGGCATATTTTCCCGATAATGGCGAAGAGAGGCGGCATTTTGATTCGAGCTGGGCATACCGAAGCCGGTTGTGATTTGGCTCGTTTAGCGGGATTGGAAGCAAGCGCCACCATCGTTGAAATTCTGAACGAAGATGGTTCAATGGCCCGTCGTCCTGATCTGGAAGAATTCGCGAAGCAACATCAATTAAAAATTGGCACCATTGCTGATTTGATCGAATATCGAATGAACACGGAAAATTCAGTCAATAAGAAATTTGCCGTCGATTGGGCGACTGAATTTGGTGATTTTAAATTACATGCCTATCAAGATGATATCGAAGGGCAGACCCATATTGCGTTGGTAAAAGGAACAATTAAACAGGATGAATCAACCTTAGTCAGAGTCCATATTGCAGATGTCGCAACAGACCTACTTGCTAGAGAAAAAAAGGAGCGAGGCAGCTGGACCATAAGGCGCGCACTGCAAAAAATCGCAGAAGAAGGCACTGGGATAGTATTACTTTTAGGTAATCAATCGTCACCAGGGACAATTCTTGATAGAATAGCGAGATTAAGTGGCGCAAAGTTAAGTGGTCAGGAAAGACCTAATTCCAAAGAGCAAGCACAACAAAGCCGTGCAACCCGTACTGTTGGTATAGGTTCGCAGATATTGGTTGATCTTAATGTGCATAAAATGAGATTGCTCAGTCCTTTGAAAAAATATCATTCACTCGCTGGCTTTAAGCTGCAAGTGGTTGAATATATTGAGGATAGTTGATGGGCTACGACCCGGCGGGAGTGTTACCTGGATGCTCCGTTAACGGACCCAACGATGGAATTTTTTAAAGACTGAGTAGTGAAAAATTATTGGAAAGTAAAGGTGAAACAAATCAATGAAAACAATTGAAGGAAATCTAGTCGGCTCAAACGGCAAATTTGCCATTTTGGTGGCTCGTTTTAATAGCTTTATCGTTGAGAGCTTGCTGGAAGGCGCATTAGATACATTAAAGCGGCATGGTGTGGACGAAAAAAACATTGAAATTGTGCGAGTTCCAGGTGCTTTTGAAATGCCTATCGCGGCACAACGGATGGCCTCTCAGAATAAATATGATGCAATTATCGCATTAGGTGCCGTTATTCGAGGCGGAACACCACATTTTGAATATGTGGCTGGCGAATGCGTTAAAGGTCTTTCTCAGGTTTCTTTAAATACCAATATTCCCGTTGCTTTTGGTGTGCTAACGGTTGATTCAATTGAGCAAGCAATCGAAAGAGCTGGTACTAAAGCCGGTAATAAAGGCGGTGAAGCGGCTATAACGGCTTTGGAAATGGTTAATCTTTTTGCAGAGTTGGACAAATAGTCAACTATGGATAAGTCTAACATGGGTAAGGCGGCCAAAATTTTAAAGCCATCGATGCGTAAAAAAGCCCGTCGTTATGCGATACAGGGCATTTATCAGTGGCACTTAAGTGGTAATCCTATAAAAGACATTGAATTCCAATTTCTAGAGACCATCAATTCAAAAAAGGTGGATGTGGAATATTTTCAGGAGATCTTAGTTAATACCCTAACCGGTATCTCTGAAATTGATGAGCTATTAACACCCATCCTGGATCGAGATTTTGAAGAAGTCAATCCGGTGGAACTCGCTGTCATCCGGTTGGCCTGTTATGAATTAATGTCAAGAATTGATGTACCTTACAAAGTAGTAATTAATGAAGCATTAGAATTAACTAAAACTTTTGGCGCTTCCGAAGGTCATAAGTTTGTGAATGGCGTTCTTGACAAGTTGGCGCGCCAGTTACGTCAAATGGAAATTAAATAAAGACCAGTTGCTAAATACGAGTTAGTGGCTACTAGCCAGGAGAACTAAATCAAACAAAGGCGCACTTTAAGCGCTTTTTTATTCTGAAAAATTCAAAGAATAAATTTGACTCATCGAAACTCGCTAATGGCTAATGGTCCCCAAAGGATATCAATGAACGAATTTGAAATAATCGATCAATTTTTAGCATTAAAAACGAAAAACCGAAAAGATGTATTACAAGGCGTTGGCGATGATTGCGCGCTGTTAAAGGTGCCTCGTGGGCAGCGATTAGCGGTTACCATGGATACTTTAATCTCTGGTGTGCATTTTCTTGAAGATTGCAATTCGGCGGACATTGCCCATAAAGCGATTGCGGTGAATCTGAGTGATCTGGCTGCTGTGGGTGCGGAGCCTGCCTGGATTACGTTATCTTTGAGCATGCCTGAATTTAATTCGGCCTGGTTACAGGGATTTCACGATGGCTTAAAACGCATAGTTGAACATTTTGGCATTCAGATTATCGGTGGCGATACCTGTCGGGGCCATCTGTCAATTACTATCCAGGCCCATGGCTTTGTACCAGAACAAGTTTTTTGTAGACGCGATACTGCCAAAGCTGGTGAACTGATTTGTGTCACTGGAAATTTGGGGGACGCCGCCCTAGGGCTGTTGGTGGCTCAAAACAAGCTGGAATGCAGCTCAAAAGAAACCATGGATTATCTGCTGAAAAAATTCCAGACGCCTTACCCTCAAGTGGCCGCCGGTATCGCGCTTAGAAGCCGAGCGACGGCAAGCATTGACATTTCCGATGGGTTGCTGGCCGATCTTAATCATCTAAGTCAGGCCAGCGGCGTGGGTGTTCTACTAATATGGGAAAAAATACCCTTATCTGAACAGGCCAGGAGTATGGCTGATAAAAGCTTGTTAATGAAAAGCGCGCTAACTGGTGGCGATGATTACGAACTTTGTTTTACTGTGAAGGAAGATGAGTTGCAAGCCACCCAGCATGCTTTGGAGACGGTTGGTGCTCAGTGTATTCCAATCGGTAGGATGTCTGGTAAGCCCGGGATCAGAGTTCTGGATAACGATGAGGAACTAGAGATCTCGGACTTTGGTTTTCAGCATTTCAAATAATATTCTGGGCTACGTGCTACGGTATGAGGTATAACTTGAATTCAATCAACTCCCTTCATCCACTATGCAAAAATTAGTTCCAGCGAAATTAGTATTTACCAACCCTGTTAACTTCCTAGCATTTGGTTTTGGTAGTGGGTTGGTTCCTAAGGCTCCGGGAACTTTCGGTACACTTGCCTGCGTTCCATTTTACTTGTTATTGTCCGATCTCGAAATCATACCCTATATTATTGTATGCGGATTCGTTTCGGTTATCGGTATCTATATTTGCGGTTATGCGGCAAAAGCTCTTAAAATTCATGACCATCCGGGTATTGTCTGGGATGAATTCGCAGGTTTTTTGATCACTATGATTGGCGCTAGTTTTAGTTGGAGTAATATTTTTATTGGTTTTGTTTTATTTCGAATATTTGATATTTTAAAACCTTGGCCGATAAGTTGGTTAGATAAAAAGGTTTCCGGTGGGTTGGGCATTATGCTTGATGATATTGTTGCCGGACTCTTTGCTTTAGTTTGTTTACAAACTTTATTGTACATAATGAGTTGAATCATGACAAAAATTAAGTTATTCGTAATCTACACTTTTTTATTTTTGACTCTACCAGTTATAAGTGAAGAGTTTGATTTTAAGGTGATCGCATTGTTTAAGAATGCTGTGATGATTGAACATAGTGGCAAACAAAAAATGATACGAAGTGGACAGGTTTACAAGCACATAAAGCTCTTATCTGCCGATAGCCATATGGCCAAATTCTTAATCAATGGCAAGCAAATATCGCTTGGATTACATCAGTCGAAGATCGGAAATTTTATTTCTGAAGAAGGAAATACAGAAAGAAAATTTGTCCGTATTCCCAGAGATAATACTGGCATGTATCGGACCGCTGGATTTATTAATGGTGTCCCGGTAAACTTTTTGGTCGATACCGGCGCTTCACAGGTAGCAATGAATGAAAGAACCGCCAGGCGAGTAGGACTTCAGTATAAACTTTATGGTGAAAAAACCGGTATATCAACTGCTGCTGGACGATCAACGGCGTGGTTTTTAAAACTAAAAAAAGTGAATGTCGGTGGTGTTGAATTAAAACAGGTCGACGCGCTTGTGGTCAAAGGTGCCGGGCCTGATGAAGTATTGCTCGGTATGTCTTTTCTCAGACAGTTAAAAATGCAAGACGACGGTGATCTGCTAAAACTCACTAAGAAATTTTAGTAATCCGACACAGGGATTTTGACTAGTTCAGAGTTCACCCAGAAAGCTAATGCAAGACGCGGCTCGAAGGAAAGACCCAATGCATTCGCTCTGCTCACGGGGCCAGCTTTGGTCAACCCTTTTCGAGAGTCGCAACGCGGCAGTAGTTTTCTGGGTGAGCTCCC
>CAZOBX010000329.1:0-6004 GCA_964578045.1 uncultured Kangiella sp.
AGCCTTTTATTGAGTTATTTTGAATTAATTATTAAGCGGTGTAATTGGCTGATTAATCTGTGACCAAAATCCCCTGTTACCGTGTGAAATGACTCTATATTATGAACAAAGTTGCGTGTCTATTAATATAGCCACAGATCTTTGATTAATCAATGTGGCTCAAGCCACTAATAGTGCCATCCAAAAATATTTAGAATCACGCTATTAATAGCTCACAGAAAGTAGATACAAGAGAGTTTTAAGCCCATATAGCGAGGTGAAAGATCTTTTTTCCTTTCTTTAGAATCAGAAATTTATCGAAATAGCACATTTTAGTACTCAGTTCAAAGTCAATGTCTGTCTGTTTTTCACCATTAATACTTATAGAATTGCCCTGAATAAGCTTTCTGGCCTGGCCGATGGTTACTTCTCCACGAGGTGTCAACGCAAGCCCAGTATCAACAAGTACTTGAGTTAATTTTACACTACCCTCTGGTATTTCTGTTGTCGGTAGTCCATCCAGCGCTAGCTGTTCTAGATCTTGCAGGGATAACTCCTCAAAAGCCCCGGAAAATAGCGCTTTAGTAATACGCTCGGCAGCTTCCAATCCGGCCTCGCCATGAACAAGCTTAGTCACTTCCTTAGCCAAAATCTTCTGAGCCGATCGCCGCCCCTGCGCTTCATCATCCTCTTTTTCAATTTGAACAATGGTTTGCTCATCCAAAAAAGTAAAATATCGAAGAAAATTGTAAACATCCGCATCAGCAGTGTTAATCCAAAACTGGTAAAAGGCATATTGACTGGTCTTTTTAGGATCAAGCCAGATCGTACCCGATTCAGTTTTACCAAATTTAGTTCCATCAGATTTAGTCACTAATGGCAGCGTCATACCAAATACTTGCTGCCCGTTCATCCGCCGGGTTAGGTCGATACCACCTGTAATATTGCCCCACTGATCGCTTCCGCCAATCTGAACTGTACAGTCAAAACGTTTATTCAACTCGGCAAAATCATAGGATTGCAAAATCATATAGGTAAATTCAGTAAAGGAAATACCTTCACCTTCTCTATCAATGCGTTGTTTAACCGATTCTTTCTGGATCATTTGATTGATCGAGAAGTGCTTACCTACATCTCTTAAGAAAGAAAGCACATCTACATCTTTAGTCCAATCAAGATTGTTAGCCACAATCGCCGAATTATCGCCACAGTCAAAATCAATAAATTGACTGACCTGCTTTTTGAGACTTTCAACCCATTGACCGACCACCTCTTCAGTATTAAGTTGGCGCTCACTGGCTTTAAAAGAGGGATCGCCAATCAATCCGGTGGAGCCGCCGACCAGGGCAATTGGCTTATGGCCATATTGCTGAAAGCGTTTTAATGCCAACAATGGCACCAGACTTCCGATATGCAAACTATCAGCGGTTGGATCAAACCCGCAATAGACGACTTTCATGCCTACCGCCAAATGTGTTTTGAAATCTTCTTCAGCGGTCATTTGCTGAATCATGCCTCGCCAACCTAAATCTTGTAGTAAATCTTGTTCTGCCATATTTTAACCAATCTATTATGTTTGAATTCTTTAACTTTCTTGATGTCCAAAAACAGGCTAAAATCAGCCCATATGCATCGCAGTAGATTTTATTCCCATACCTTGTGCTTTAATCAAGCAAGGGATTAAAAGCGCATTTTATACGGAACTGAATAAAAGTTGTATGATTAAACACGATTACAAGCCCTCAAATAACAAAAGAATCTTTAACAAAGCTTTTTTTGATCATATTCCTGCCTGGGCCACCCATCCTTATATGATTTTATCGATGGCGGTTCTTATTATGCTGCTCGCTTATCTATTATCCATGGATGAAGGATCGCAACCAAAAATCGCTACTCCAAACACCAAGACGGCTGAATTTGCTAGCGGCGAAATAATTATTCAAGCGAAACCATCACCGTCAAATCGTGGAACTTATCCGCCAGGCAATCAAACCAACTATGGCGACCCAGTCGACATTCCGTTGCAATTAGAATCACTCTCAAGTCAAAACATTCAATTCAGACCTCTTGGCGCTAGCGATAAATGGCTAACAGAGTCGGTTAAAAAAGGGGATAATCTCTCTTTGATTTTCAAACGAATGGGCCTTTCCCCACAAGTGGTACACAAGGTTATCACCCTCGATGACAATACAAAAAAATTAAAGAATCTACGTCCTGGTGAAGTCATTCACTATCAGGTTGATAGCAAAAATCAACTGGTGGCATTGAAATGGGTAATAGATCTTCAAAATACCCTTTACCTTGAACGCATCAACCAGCAGTCCAGTCAAATAGCAGGCGCAAAAACTAAACAAGCACCGCTATATAAGAGCCAGATTGTTAACAAAACCATCGAAATTCGTACTGCCTATATCGATGGAACAATCACTGACTCTCTTTTTATGTCCGGTAAGAGAGCAGGTCTGAGTGATTCCTTACTCATCAATTTAGCCAATATTTTTGACTGGGATATTGATTTTATTCTGGATATTCGCTCCGGCGATAGTTTCTCTGTCCTTTATCAGGAAAAATTTCTCGACGGCGAAAAAATTGGCAATGGTAACATTATCGCGGCGGAGTTTATTAATCAGGGCGATAGCTACAAAGCCGTTTTATATCAAGATTCTAAAGGCCATTCAAGCTACTATACACCTAACGGGTTAAGTATGCGCAAGGCCTTTTTGCGCGCCCCCATTAAGTTTTCTTATATTAGTTCGGGATTTAAGTTACGCCGTTTCCACCCCATTCAAAAGCGCTGGAAAGCTCATCGAGGTATCGATTATCGAGCAAAAACCGGCACCCCTATCCGCGCTGCTGGCGATGGTAAAATCACTCATTCCAGCTACAACAAATACAATGGAAAGTACGTATTTATTCAACATGGTCAAGGCATTATCACCAAATATCTACATATGTCCAGGCGAGCCGTAAGTCGGGGAAGGCGAGTAAAACAAGGACAAGTCATTGGTTATGTCGGAACCACCGGCATGTCTGAGGCGCCGCATTTGCATTATGAATTTGTGGTGAATGGTGTTCACCGAAATCCAAGAACGGTCAAATTGCCAAAAGCCGAACCGATCTCTAAATCTGAAAAAAACCAATTTTTGGTTGCCAGTAAAATTCTGGTTAACCAATTAGAATCCCGCAAACATATCCAATCCACCGCACAAGTCGCTAAATAAATGATGAACAAACCAGCAGAGCTTTATATTGGCTTAATGTCTGGGACCAGTATCGATGGAATTGATGTCGCTTTGGTTGAGTTTACTAGGGATCATTGCAAACTTCTACAGGTTTATAATCACTCTATCGATGCTAGAATAAAACAAAAGCTGGTCGAAATTTCCAGTCCAGTGAGCGATTTTGACATTCGTTCACATAAAAGAATCGAATTACTTGCCGAGCTCGACGTGATCATGGGGCATTATTTTGCAGATGCAGTCAACAAGCTGATCGAAATAAATAAAATTGAAGCCGACAATATCATCGCGATTGGTAGTCACGGTCAAACAATTCGCCACAGACCCAACAATCAATCTCCCTTTACCTTACAAATCGGCGATGCCAACATTATTGCAGAAAAAACCACGATTCAAACGGTGGCCGACTTCAGGCGGATGGATATAGCCGCTGGAGGCCAAGGCGCTCCTTTGGCACCGGCGTTTCATAATGCCGTTTTACGTAGCCCTTTAGAAAATAGAATCATCTTAAATCTCGGAGGCATTGCTAATATCACCTATTTGCCACAGGATGAATCTAAATCTGTGATCGGATTTGATACGGGTACTGCCAATACTTTATTAGATGCCTGGTATCTAACCCATCATTCGAATGCGAAAGAAGAATTTGACCGTGACTCCCAATTTGCCCAGCAAGGTTTAGTCCATCAAGAGTTACTGAATAAATTACTTGAAGATCCCTTCTTTCAACTGTCTCCGCCAAAAAGTACCGGTCGAGAACATTTCAGTTTAGATTGGCTGGACAAACAAATCGATAAAATTCAAGACCCAATAACGGCTGAAGATGTTCAACGAACATTGCTCGAGTTCACGGTTAAAACCATTGCAATTTCGGTTAGAAAGCTTGCGGTTGATCATTACAATGTCTTTGCTTGTGGCGGCGGTATGCACAACCGATTTTTGTTAGATTTATTGTCCAAAGAGCTACAAAAAACGATTCAAACAACTAGCGATATTGGTATTGATGGTGATTATTTGGAAGCGATGACTTTTGCCTGGTTGGCAAAACAACGTTTAGATCGCTTGCCCGCTAATCTGCCATCTGTAACCGGCGCTTCCCGTCCAAAAATACTAGGTTGCGTTTATTTGCCTTGAAAAAGACTTCGGGCTTCGACTAATTTTGTAAGGTATCAATTCTGATGTCAAAGAACATCGTTGAACTAAGAAATCTTGGTCCATCTTCAGCAAAAGCCTTATCCAGAATTGGTGTAAACAACCTGAAGGAATTAAAATCCTATGGAGCGATCGGTTGCTACGAAGCGCTCTTGGAATTGAATGGTTTTAAGCCGAGTCTGAATTTTCTTTACGCTATGTTAGGGGCGATTGAGGATAAACATTGGACCGAATATAAAAGCCAAAAAGGAGCGCTTTTGATCGAACTGGAAAATAATAAAGAACTAAAAAATCTATTTTCTGATAATGATTAACCTTAGCTCGGGATAAAAGTAGCCAGTAATCCCTCAAAATATCAGATTAAATAAGGGCTCATCGACCGGTTGAACTCACAGTATTTTGCTGACTATCAAGGCAAGTTTGTGCATTAATAGCGAGCGATTGAAAGCAAACTTAACGGGTCGAGTCGCTAAAAGACTGAGACTGGATGGTTGCTCTTGTCCCGAGTTGAGGTTAATTAATAAGCTTTCAATTGATAATTTCGCTGCTCTTGAGTAAATGGACATTCAAACCCAAGCAAACAAGATCTCAACATTAAGTCCGGTTGCAGTTCTACCTTTTTTATCTCCTTTCCATAAAGACGGTCCCCTATGATCGGATAGCCAACCCCGGATAAATGTTTTCTGATTTGGTGTTTTCGTCCAGTTTTGATTTCGATAATCAATGACGTTTGATGTTTATTCGCTTTATAGACTGACGACAATACCAGACTCAACGCTGTCTTATCGTCAATATCGGTATCCAGGGTTTGAAACTCGGGAGTCGAAAGATATTCTCCCTTAACTACAGCACTATACTGTTTTTCAACTTTTCTACTTTCAAATAGTTGAGCCAATCGCGCCGCTGCTTGTTTACTATGGGCCACCATGATCAGTCCATTGGTCGCCCGATCGAGGCGATGAACCGAAAAGACAGGTCTTAGCTCAAGTTGATTGTCCGCTAAGCCAAAAAGCTCCACCCAACGGCAAATTGACGAATGGTCGGCCCATTTGCTTCCTTGTGAGTACATCCCACCCGGTTTATCCCAAATACTATATTCACCTTCGCTTGAAACCAACTTGGCTGGTTTAATTTCAGAAAACAATATCGTTTCATTATAATAGAGATGAATTTGATCGCCGACCCGTAAGACTTTTTTAGCTCGACGAATTCGAAGGGTTTTACCGGATTGATTCTTTTTGGTATTTGAAGTTATCCAAACAGCGCCGTATTTCATCGCTAGTTTCAGTTTTTGCTTGGATATTTCAGGGCAATTTTGAGATAAACAATCGAGCAAGGATAGATCGTTTTTACGGATCGTTATATGCTTTTCAAAAGAGGCAGATGGTTCATTCATGGATGAATAAACTGAGTATTAATTTTTTTACAGGAGCGGAGTGAGCCCTCAGAGTACTGAGCCAGATCCTGGCTAAAGACAAAGTCAAAAAATAGACTATATTTATTTTGTCATTATATGGAAAAAGAAGATCCACATCCACAGGTAGTAGTCGCATTAGGATTTTCAACCACAAATCTCGAACCATCCAAATCTTCCCTATAATCAACTTTGGAACCCACCAGGTATTGAAAGCTCA
>CAZOBX010000330.1:0-5941 GCA_964578045.1 uncultured Kangiella sp.
ATTGGCTTCTGGCTGGACGGTTTATCAACAATATCTTTTTAAGCAAAATTGGGCAGAGCAACAAACAAAAATCGAAACTCAAATTCGTCAACAAAGTCAGGTTGTCGAACAAGCAAAAATTTCTGCTCAGGCTTCTGTACAGGCAGCCAGTCAAACACAACTGCAGCTGAATCAATTAGCGGCGAAAAACCAACAGCTAAACGATTCGCTGCTTTCAACTCAGGAAAAAATCAAGGCACTGTCGGGTCGTCAAAAACAAGACTGGATGCTGGCTGAAGCGGCTTATTTAATAAAAATTGCACAACTTCAACTCAGTTTGCAAAAGGACAAAGAAACCGCTACCCAATTACTCAAAACAGCCGATAGACGGATCATTGAAATTGCTGATAATAGTTTGTTTCCGATCAGAGAAGCTATCGCAAGAGACCTGTCAGAATTGAGCTTAATCTTACAGCCGGATGTGACCGGAATTGCTCTATCGCTTAACGCTATCAACCAGCAAATATCTAGTTTGAGTTTGCTGGCCTTGCAGTTTGAGCCGATTGAGGAATCGCTCGAAAGTCAAAGAACTGATAGTCAGGGATTTGATTTGGACAAAATATATCAAAATTTTCTAACGGATTTTGTGGTAATAAAAGATCACAGCGAACCGGTCAAACCACTTATGACCGCGGACCAACGAATCAATCTTAACAGCAATATTCAACTGGCTATTCAGCAAGCACAAATTGCGTTAGTGCAGGGTAACTCACCCCGCTATCGACTCAATATTTCTAATGCAATCGAGTGGACTGATCGATACTTTAAACACGACGAAAAAGCTCAACAAGTGGTTGAACAATTAAACAGTCTAAAGACCAAACCAATCGAAGTGCATTACCCCAATAAACTTCACGCTCAAAAAGCACTTGATGAGATTAGCCAGCAACAGCTTTATCACTGGTTAGAAAGCTCACTTTCACCTGCTGTGCCTAAAATTAAAATTGATGCCGGTAAAACGCCTTCTTTAGAGCAGGATAACATTGAACCTCAACAAAGCGTGACTGAGCAATCCGACGGGCTGGAAGAAACACAAGAGCAAAACCAGGAGGGCAAACCATGAGATGGAAAATTGCTCTTCTGATCGCATTAGTGGTTGGTGCCGTGGGCGGTTCCTGGCTAAAAAATTTACCGGGTTTTGTGATTATCGCCTACGAAAAAACCAGTTATGAAATGCGCCTTTGGGTCGCCGTTGCTTTGATCTTGATGTTGCTTACCACTTTATTGATGCTCGGTATTTTCTTTCGATCAATTATTTCTGGTGCCAATCGAATAAAAGGTTGGCAAGGGGGACGTCACTGGCGTAAAGCTCGTAAGCAGACCATTAAAGGCATGTTAGCTTTTGTTGAGGGCCGTTGGACTCAGTCCGAAAAAATCATGATCAGCGCTGCAAAAAATTCGGATACCAAGTTAATTAATTACCTGATCGCGGCGCAGGCGGCGCAACATCAAAATGCACAAGATCGCCGCGATAACTATTTGCGCCTTGCTCACAAAGCAGAGCCAGAAGCGAAAGTTGCAATCGGTCTCACTCAAGCACAACTTCAACTTGATAACTGTCAATTTGAACAGGCGCTTGCAACGCTCAATGATTTAAAGATAAAGCACGCCAATCATCCTTACATTCTAAAATTACTCTGTATGACTTATCAAAAGCTCCAGGATTATCGAGCGATCATTGATATGTTACCAGCACTCAAAAAACAGCATGTTTTTAGCTCTGACGAGTTACATCAGATTGGACTAGATAGTGCGCAAGGTATTTTAGGTTATGAAGCAAAAAAAGGCGAACTGGAGTCACTTAAAGATGCCTGGCTAAGCTTGCCTTCTAACAGTCAAAAAATAAAAGAAAACATTCTTTATTATTCTGAAATATTAATCGAGTTTGAACAGATGGATGACGCAGAAAAATTGATCAAGCCATTGGTTAAAAAAAATCCGGATATGGATGTTATTAGCTTATACGGAAAAATAAAAAGTAGCGGCGGTAGTAAGCAATTTAGTTTCCTTGAAAATTGGCTGAATAATAACTCACAGGTGCCTAACAGTATTTATCTGGCACTTGGCAATATCGCATTTGATTTGGAGCTATGGGGAAAGGCAAGATTTTACCTGGAAAGAAGTTTGAGAGTACAGCCTTCTGCGGAATCTTACTTTATGATGGCAAAAACACTGCAACAACTAGAAGATGTAGAGCATGCAGCGGAATGTTATCGACAGGGATTGGAGTTCGTGCTTCAACCAGAAAAAGCTAATCAGATGTTAATGTTAGAAAAAGGCGCAGAAGATTTGGTGGTGGCTAATTTGCTGCCTAAGTTTGAAAAGGGGTAGAATAACTAATTTCCTACCCTTTGCGAAGGGGATAGAGAGTGAAACAAACCAATCAATATAAGAAATAAATCATGCTCATAATCACTGCGCCAGACCAAATCAAGATCACCGTACAATAGCCCATGATCTGACGCAAATTAAGCCCCGCGATCGCTAATAGTGGCAACGCCCAAAAAGGCTGGATCATATTGGTCCAGGCATCTCCCCAGGCGACCGCCATCGCCGCCTGGTTGATCGGTACACCCAGTTGCGCAGCAGCTGGCACCACTATCGGTGCTTGTACCGCCCATTGGCCGCCACCGGAAGGGACGAAAAAATTAACCATACCAGCACTTAAAAAGGTTAACACGGGAAAAGTTTCTTTGGTCGATATTTCAACAAACCACTCTGACATTGAAGCGGCTAAACCCGAATCAACCATCATGCCCATAATGCCGGCGTAAATTGGAAATTGCAGAATAATACCGCTACTCGTACCAACGGCTTCTCGCATCGCATTTAAATAGTTATTTGGATTAATATGCAAAGCGAGGCCAGCTAATAATAAACACAAATTGATAATATTGAGGTTAAGGCCTTTTCCTGATGAAAAGTAACCAAATAAATAAATTCCGCCGACTAGCACAAGAATCATATTAATCACTGGATAATGTTCCAATTTTTCGGCCGGACTTAAATCTGTACTTTTGATCTCTGTTTGCGGTTCTTTTTTAGCAACAAACAGCGTTCGATCTTTATTATCGGGCATCATAAAAATATTAATGACCGGTACAGTGATCGTTAGAGCAATGATGATCGCGACATTTTGCCACGCAAAAATGGTTTCTGCTAAACCAATTACCTGACCGTTTAATAAGCTACTCAGCGTATCATCACCGGTAGATGCGATTTTTAGCGGTATTGAACCGGACAAGCCACTGTGCCAGATTAACATGCCACTATAGGCCGACGCGATCAGCAATGGAAAATGCACATTTTTGACTAACGATGCGACTTCTCTGGCAACAAGTGCGCCAACTACCAGCCCAAATCCCCAATTAACCCAGGCCGATAACATGGATACCAAGGTTACCAAAATAACCGCCTGAGTAGGTGTCTTTGCTAGTTTTGCAATAGAAATCAAAAAGGATTTAACCGGTTTGCTGATGGCAAGAACGATTCCCAAGACTAAGATAAGCACCATTTGCATGGAAAAACTCAGCAGTTTCCAAAATCCATTACCCCAATGCTGCGCCATTTGATTGACCGATTGGTTTTCAAATATTAAACCGGATAAAAAAACGATGGCGGTGAGAATAACCGCTATTAAAAAGGCATCGGGTAACCACCGCTGCATAAAGCGGCTGAAAAAATCGGCACTGGTTTTTATCATTTTTATTTTCCTGAAATTGACGATTTCGATCTATTATTGGAATTATGCTGTAGGATGAGTAAAACCCATCAAGTCATTAATCGTTCTGCCCTGTAAATAGTTAATAACATCAGCCAACTTATCATGCAGGCATTTCACTGAATAATCAAAATTCTTGATAAACTCTTTTTCTGACCGGTTGTTTTGATCGACCAGATTAGTGATCGATTTAATCGCAAACACTGGTATATCGTAAAGCATTGCCACCCAGGCAATTGCCGCGGCTTCCATTTCTTTGGCAACCACCGCGTGTTTATCTAAGATGGGGTTGTCTTTTACACTTTTTTCTAATGAAGAACCGGTTGAAATAATACCGCTGGGAATGTTCAAATCCTTTGCCATTAAGGAAATATTTGCGGCAGGAAAACGTCCAATAGCAGACTCACTAAATCCCGGCAATGGCACGATACGATCATGAAAAACGAAATAGCTATGGCTAGCGTAGACGCTGCCAATGATTGCCCCTTTTTCTGAAAATCCACCTGCGGGGTGCCTGCGCTGATAATAACATCAGGTTGGAGAATTCTGATACTTTCATAGGCCATCAAAGTCGCTGCTTCACAACCAATGTTATCTACTAGATTGCGGTGATCCGTTCCGCTGGTGAGCAAACTCAGATTACTTTTTTCAAATTTTTTCTGGAAACATCTGAAAGGAAGTTGTGGAGATAATAGAGTTGAATTCTCCGCCAAATTAAGACTATTAATGAGTGGATCAGCTTCTTTTTGCATCGCCATTAAAATAATAATATTTTTGATTTCAGAATTTCCCATCTTTATCCAGAGAGGCGTATATTGTTTCAGTCGATAGTCATCAAGTTAGTCCCAAATCTCAGAACCCAATCATCAATCTTCGAAAATCAAAATATCTTTCAGGTTTCGCCAATGATGAGAATAATCCATTCCAAAACCGAACACATATTTATCGGGTACGGTCAATTCACAGTAGTCTGCCTTTTGTCCTTGATAACTTTTCCTTTGATGCTGTTTTTCCACCAATACCAGGCTTTTAACCGATTTTGCGTTATTAGCCAAACAGTAATCCGAAATTGCCGCTAAGGTATGGCCTTCATCTAAGATATCATCAACGATAATGATATCCCGATTAGCCAATTCCAATTGAGGTTTGGCTTTCCATTGAATTTCGGCGCCTCGAATATTGCCTTTGTAACGGGACGCATGGCAATAATCGATTTGGCAAAGAATATCGATTTTTGGCAATAACTGTCCAGAGAAAACCAACGCACCGTTAAGTACAATAAGAAACAGAGGATTTTTATCTTTATAATCTTTATTGAGCTGACGGGCTAGTTTATTTAGCGCAATATCTATTTCATTTTGGTGAATGATGATTTTAGATTTTCTTCGAATTTGGTGTAAATCATCGGTAGTCATTATTTATCCAGATTGGTTATTTTTATCAAGCTAGCATCTTTATAAGAAATATTTGTGGTCTTTTTAATCGAAGTTTTACTGCCAAACCCCTTGCTTTTTTGACTCGAACGGTCGGCTCCGAGATCACGTTGCTCACTGGATTTGGTGTAATCACAGCTTACACAGGCCACACTTTGGTCATCCGCGTACAGCACCAATGAATCCATTTCTGAACATTCAGGGCAAATAGCGCCGGCGATAAATTGTTTTTTTCTTTTCATAATATTATTAAGGTTAATCCAGGGTTAAGCAAATGCTTCCAATTTTTCATTAAGGTCGAACCATTCTTCTTCCAGTGCTTCTATGGTTTGATTTAGTTCAGTTGAACGTTGCATTGAATCCGCCAAATGCTTCTTGTTATTTTCCTCATAAATTTCGCTGGACGCCAGCAAACTTTCTAACTTCGTTTGCTCGTTTTGTAAATCATGCATCTCTTTGTCAACCTTCTTTAAGCGGTTGGAAATTGGCGCTTTTTGTTTACGAATTTCGGCCTCGATTCTTTTTTGATCTTTACGTGATAAAATCGAAACTGCATCGGCCGTTTTGTTTTGACTGCTGGCATTGCTAGTATCAGCCGTTTTATCATTTGACCAACGATTCTCATTAAGCCATTTTTGATAGTCATTGAGATCACCTTTAAAAGGAGCTACCTGGCCATCATTCACTAGCCAGAATTCATCCACCACACTTTCTAGCAAGTTCTTATCATGGGCTACTAAAATTACCG
>CAZOBX010000331.1:0-5918 GCA_964578045.1 uncultured Kangiella sp.
AACTCCCTTCGGGCCAGCCGATAAATAGGCCAGCCCGTTGTTGCTTACCTTTGAAATAGCTAACTAGTCCTACAGGTAAGCGCCTAGTTCTGGCCTATTTCTCGATTGGCTGAACTAGTCAAAATCCCTGTGTCGAGGTACTAGAGGGTAATTTCATATTTATCAGTTGATGATTAACTGAAAAATGGGTATCTTTGGTTCCTTGTTTGTAGCAATAGCTGGTTAAGTAACAATTTATACCCTTTCCACCTCAAGATGCAGGATTCAGCAAGGCTAGAAACAGCCATATTTGAGGCATGGAATTTTTGAGCTAGTCATTTATGTCCAAGGATGGACTGTATGCAGGAAATGCATGGAGCAATTTCCTGTCTAGCTGGAAATTTCATAACAAAGAAGATGGTTGTTTATAGCCTCGCCTAAGAGCGCCTACTTTTGGTGCCCTACGGGTGTTCAGCTAGAAAACTTGCACCGTGTTATAACGCTTAGAAAGGACTCATCAAAGCTGGCCCCATGAGCGGAGCGAATGCTTTGGGTCTTCCCTACGCGTTATGCCTTGTTCAACTTTCCTAGCTCAGCACTGAAACCTGCATCTTGAAGTGGAATGGGTATAGATAAATCGAGGAATTATGCACATCTTAATAGGGATTATCACAGCATTGGCCGGTTTATTATGGGCTCTCAATAGTTTGCAACAGTCTGGGTTCAGGTTGAGCTCGTTGAACCCCTTTCACTGGCATCGAAGAAGTCAGTGGAAAAAGAAGTATGCACGAAACCCGTTATATACTCTTGAAAATCCCCTGGATGCGGCCGCGGCTATTCTTTTGGGGATAGCAAAGCTAGAAGGCGAAATCAGTCGAGAACACAAAAGCGAAATTCTGGAAATATTTTCAAGTGAATTCAATTTGGATACTAACCAGGCTAAAGAGTTATTTGCGTCAACTTCTTATCTTCTACAATCAGAAAATAACTTTATTAAAAATGTTGATAAGGTGCTTTCATCATCTCAGGAAAAATTTTCTAATGAGCAGGCTGATTCTACGTTAGAACTATTGATACGTATCGCAAAAATTGAAAGTGATATTTCAGCCGAACAATATGAACTGATTGACCTCGTTACTAAAATATTGAAGCCTCTGACTACAGCGCAAGGGAAGTGGTAGGAATATAAATTAACCTCTACTCAGAATAAGAGCAACCATCCAGCATAAGCTACTTCAACATTAGCACACAATAATCAAGATCCAGCACCACGTCAGAATGATATTTTCGACGCCGGCTCGTTTCTTCATACAGGGTATCGATTTGCTCGGGCGGTTGATTCTTTATACCCAGCATCTGAATTCTTACCAGACCCAGGTCATTACGTCCCTCAATATCTGACTTATCCAAAATCTTACTTTGAGAATAAATGGTATCACCGGCAAAAGTGGGATTACTGTGGGTGCCACCATTAATTGCCGATAGCCACAAAGCGTTGCCAAGCCCGTTGTAACTTAATGTTCGGCACATCGAAATGATATAGCCGCCATAGACGAGTCGCTTTCCATGAGGTGTTTGGTTCATCATGGTCTGATCAAAATGAACCTGAGCATTATTTTGATAGAGGCGGGTGGCGAGAGAATGATCCGAATCATTGATGGTCATACCTGCTCGATGAGAAAAAACATCACCGATTTTTAACTCATCAAAACGCATCTGGTTATCAGAATCACTGGAAACCCAATTGGAAAAATCTATTTTACTGGATAGATTCTGTTCTGAATTATCGACGGAGGTTTTCAGCTCGGGTTGTAAATCGAGTTTTGAGCTTTGAGCGGTATCTTGTTTATTTACCATCACCCAACGTTTCCACTGAAGCACCAGTTCTTGACGTTGGTTAAGAGCGGTCGAATGAACATAAACTACCCCGGTTTTACCATTGGAATTTTCTTTAAGACCAATCACCTGACTGGAAACTGAAAGGGTATCTCCGGCATAACAAGGACGGTCAAACACCACTTCCGCGTAACCCAGATTAGCTACCGCATTGAGTGAAATATCATTGACGGTTTTTCCAAACGCGATATGAAAAACCAGAAAGTTATCAATAGGGGTTGAACTAAAGCCCATGTTTTGAGCAATGGTTTTAGCGCAATGTAATGCAAAGCGACTTCCGGTCAGTGCAAGGTACAAAGTGGCATCACTTTCGGTAATCGTTCTTGGAACGCCGTGAACCAGAGTCTGACCAATTTTAAAGTCTTCAAAATAATTGCCTTGGCTGGTGGAGACCAAACTCATTTTTCTGGGCCTATCAATTCATTCTGACCCAATTCTTTTACTTGGTTATAAAGGGCAATCACACGTCTTGCCCAAAGTTCCAGCGACGGTTCAATCAAGCGATCAGCGATTACCGCTACGCTTTTACCCATTTCATGGGCGCTAGCAATCGCTTCAATGATTGTTTTTGCCCGCTTGATATCTTCTCCCTTTGGAGTGAAAGCATCGTTGTTATAAGCCAATTGGATCGGATGAATGACCGCCTTACCATCAAAGCCTAAATCTCGAGCCTGTCGGCAGGAAAATTCGCATGCTTCAATGTTTTTAAGATCGAAATGCGGACCATCTATAATACATTTGTCATGGGCGCGCGCGCCGAGAACGGCCATCGATAAACTGGTCAGCAGGCCCATTCGGTCGAGCGTCAGATTAATTCTCAGTGAATTGGCGAGGTCGGTGGTACCAAGTACTATCGCGGTTAAACGGGCACTGGCGCCAGCAATTTCTTCACTGCGCAAAACACCTTTTGGACTTTCAATATTTGCCATGATGGACAGACGACTTCCGCCCGCTTCGTCCAATGTCGCAATGGCCGCCTTTAACTGACCACCACTCTCAACATTGGGAAATAAAATCGCGTCAATATCTAACTTGGCCGCCGCTCTTAAGTCGTCCATTCCCCATTCTGAATCGAGTGAGTTGACTCGAATAATTTTTTCGGAATAACCAAAATTAGGATTTTCGAACGCTTTGACCAGTATATCTCTTGCGTCAATTTTTTTGGAAGGTGGCACCGATTCTTGCAGATCAAATATAATACTGTCAGCAGGTAGAATTCGCGATTTTTCAAGGTGTCGGTTTTCATGGGCGGAAACATACAATACACTACGCCTTGGACGATATTGGTAGGTCATGACTGACTCCTTTTTTCTTGTAATTCTGCGATCATTTGTTTTCTTAAGACTTTACCATTTTTAGTGCGAGGAAAGTCCTGATAAAAATGCACGATTTTCGGTGCCTTATATTTGGCAAGATTATTGGAGCCAAATTCAAGTAGCTGCTGTTCACTTAACGGGCTATCCGGATGGAGAATAATACAGGCGCTAACTAAAACCTTATCTTTGCCCACCTCTTCACCTAATGCAACGCAATCGGCGATGGCTGGATGCGTTTTTAATACTCGCTCAATTTCATGGGGAGATACCCGATAACCAAAGGTATTAATGATGTCGTCTTTACGGCCCAAAAACCAGATATAACCTTCATCGTCCATTCTTGCGTAATCACCGGTAAAAAAATAACCGTCATGTTTGGCTTTTACAGTCTCTTCAGGCAGTTGCCAATAACTTAAGAATAATCCGGGATCGCTTTCCGGGATGGCAATCATACCCTCTTCACCCTTCACCGCAGGCGAGCTATCACCGGTCAATAATTGAATATCATGTCCGGGCTGAGGAAAACCAGCTGCGCCGGGTCTGATAGGGCGATCGATACGCTGAGAAATATAATAAGAAAATTCACTCATACCAATGGCTTCAAACACGTCTTGTTTAAATCTGTCTCGCCAGGCGGCTAACATTTCATCAGATAAATGTTCGCCAGCACTCATACAATGTCTCAGTGATGGCACATCTTTAGCGCTAAAATCGGTTTTTTGAATGATTTGACGATAGATGGTTGGCACACCGATAAAAATACTGCACTCATGTTTTTTGATCAATTTTGGCCAGGTGCTCGCGTCATTTTTGCCTTCATGTACAATCACGGTATGGCCGTGAAATAAAGGGTCCATTAATGCGGAGCCTAAAACATAGGTCCAATTGAATTTTCCCGAATGCATAATTCGATCGCCCGACTTAAAATCGAACCAGTACTGGCTAGCGGGTAATCGACCAATCAAAGAGCGGTGGGCGTGTAAAACGCCTTTCGGAAAACCGGTGGTGCCCGAGGTGTAAACCAAATAGGCCGGATCATTGGCTTTACTCTGATTAATCTCCTCAGTGAATTCGGCAGTTTGTACCAGCTCAGTTAAATCAAACAGTTGAACGCTTGAATCTGATTCTGAGGTTGGCATCTCGCCCTCTCCAGCTAATAAAACCGCGGTGAGCCCCGTTGATTCATTGAGAATTGACTGTAATTCGGACCACATGGATTTGGCGGCAATCAATATTTTCGCGCCCGAATCTTTGGCCAAATAAGCCACTTCTGATGCGGCTAACAATGTAGACGTTGGTACTGCGATAGCGCCATGTTTTAAACAGCCAAAAAAGCTCTCGGGATAATCGGTGGAATTCGGCAAACGGATTAATACGCGATCACCAATATTAACGCCTAATTGATTGAGCACAGTGACGATTTTCCCGCTTTGTTGATCCAGTGCTTTGTAAGATAGTTGTTTAGTCCCTAGCTGATCATCTTCGACAATCAGCGCAATATTATTTGTATTGTCTCCGATCGCATGTTGTTTGACACACTCATTAGCAATATTAAAATATTCCGGAATAGTCCACGCAGGACCATTATCAGTCTGGTTCAAATACTTGTCTAATTGACTCATTTTAAATACGTCCGTAGGGCCAGTTTTCTCGAATAACGTGTATCGGCAGTAGTTTTAATACATCCATGGCGAATTGTTTATCATCATTGTTAAGCGATTTAAGCGCATAAGCACGCAGCAATGTTTGCAGTGACTTACCAAACATGGGCGGATCTAACATTTCACCCTCAAACTTTATTGCGCCGCCTAATAGCGCATCGGCTTCGATGGCGGCTTTTAACATCGCTATATTGCGTTTAATAATCATCGGAGACGGGGTAAATGCCACCTTACATAAATGAATGTGGTAAGGGTGGATCACCTGTTTACCGGTGAGGCCCATTTGCGCTTCCACCGTTGCGTGTCGATGGACCACATGGGATTCATGGTCACCGTGTAAATCTAGCCAACGCCTGACATCATGGGGTTCGATATTATTTTCTGGCATAGGCGTTTCATTGATCAGCACTTCTACACCGCCAATGACACCTTTACCGGCGATACGCGCTTCCAGTAAAAGATTACGTAAATAAGTTATTAATTCATCAATCCAGCCTTCCGGGGTTAAATGGATCGCCATCGCTTTGGAAAAATCGTGGATCCCAAAAACCACGTGTTTAACCGTCGAAAACTGCATTAACTCTGGTGCTAGTTTCAATGAACGAGGGTGTTCGATGATTGGTTGAATTTCAATATTTGGATTAACTCCAACCAACCAAGCGGATAAATCTCTAATTTCTGCTGCGCCGTACATTTCACCCGCTTTAGCCAGTATGATCACATCGATATATTCAGCAACGTCGCGGATCATCTCAAGGTCTTTTTGGTATTCTTCGGTACGAAAGGGATTGATTCGAAGCGCAATTTGAAATTTTCTTGGCGGAAATTTTGGTAGTTCATCCCGTAGCAATTGACGACTCATTTCCTTTTGACGACATCCATCTTCCAAATCAAACAGTAAGGTATGTGCGGCACAGGTATGCGCATGTTTTCGAATTCGGGCGACCGCTTGTTCCATAGTCTCATATTTACTGTCTTTTGGAGAATATTTGACCGGCGGATAATAAAGCTGAATGCCAGGCCAGAAGCCGCCTAGTACGTCTTCTTCATTGACGTGTTCTAAGAA
>CAZOBX010000332.1:0-5916 GCA_964578045.1 uncultured Kangiella sp.
TATTAGCAAAAAATGATGTCCAAATTTATCTCATTTTGTTTTCACACAGCCTGGGTCAACTAGAGACCTTCAATGTCAGATAAAGTTAAACTCTGATTTCAGTCCTGTTCTATCAAATCTAGACTGATAAACTTAGTGTTTAAATCCAACTGTAAAGAATGTATTGCTGCCCGTAGGATAATAGTGGTTGAAGTGGTTTATTTTTGACTATCTTTTGATAAAGCCTTAACCACGCCTCGCATCATACCAATATCAGCCGTGGTAGGATTTGCCCGATTAAAGAACTGCCTTAATCGTTTCATCGTATCGCTAGGCTGATCAGGATTTAAATAGCCGCTTGATTCCAGTGAGGTTTGTAACTGCTGAAAAAAGTGATTTAGCTCATTTTGGCTAACGAGTTGAGCGGATTTTTTGGTTGTCAATTGCTGGTCTTTAATTACGCTGTTTGTCGGGTTTTCCGTCTGATCCTTAATATCGGAAAATACCTTGTTGAGCTCATAACATACGATTTGAACCGCTGCAGCTATATTTAAAATATCGTATTCAGGATTGCCGGGAATATACAAAATCTGCTGGCAAAGACTGATATTCTGGGCGCTCATGCCGGTTCTTTCCCGGCCAAAAACAATCGCTACTTTTTCGTGGCGATGCTCTTTTATCCATCGGACTGCCTGACCACAGCTATTTTGAGGGCTTGCATAGCTATGTTTTTGTCTGGCGGTGGTGGCAAACACCTGGGTGCAATCGGCTATGGCTTGATTCAAGTTTGTAACGATTTTAGCGCCCGTCAAAATATCAGCGGCTCCAGCTGCTCGACTGGTTGCTTCGCTGGAAGGAAATTCATTGGGCTCAACCAATACCAGTTCTTGCAGACCCATGGTTTTCATGGCCCGGGCAACTGCGCCAATATTGCCAGGGTGATAGGTATTAAGCAATACGATACGGATTGACGCTAAAGTGGAGTCCATGATTTGTTAATGCTCTTAATTGAACGCTTGTATTAAGTGCATTTTAATCGATATTTATCTAAATAACCTCAGCTCGGGATAAGAAAAGCCAGCCAGCACAACTATTTTAGCGGCTCTCTTCGTTGAACTCGCTACCAATAGCCAGCTATTGGTACGCGCCAAAAGTAGGTACCACTAGGCAATTTTGCCTCGATATCCACTAAAATAGTGACACTGGCCTAGGTTTAACTTTGTAATTTTGTTTTAGATATCATTATTCACGAGTAAATCATTAATAATTAAGGGATTTCTGGCTTCCCTTACCCCGAGCTGAGGTTAAATCACTAACTCGTTATGATCCCATTTTAGGAGAACTAGTTTTATACAGAAGCGGTTGTTTATTTCTCACCTCTTTTTAATCATCGATATAGAAAGCAATAAGATCTTTCGATAATTTCGTCGAAATCTGGTAGATATTAAAGTCCTGCATTGCCTAATCCTGTTCAAAAGATGTGCTAATTGTGGCAAATTATGCAAATTCACCCAAGTCCTATTCTTTGCCCGATCATTTAATGATAGAGTTGATTGAATTGATTTGGTTGTTGCCTTATTGGCACTAGCCAAGATTTATCAACAAAATATTTGCCGGATGATTATGCAACCGGTACGTCTTGGAGAAAGAATGGAGAAGTTTCATATTTCCGGTGGTCATAAGTTAGACGGCTGCATCCGTATTTCTGGTGCAAAAAATGCAGCGTTACCCATTTTAATGTCTACCTTGCTGGCCGATGGCGTGAGTGATATCAGCAACGTGCCTCAGCTGGACGATATAACGACCACTCTCGAACTGCTCGGCTGTCTTGGTGCCAATATGACTTCGAGTGGTAAGAACCTGGTACAAATCGATACTCGCAAAATCAATTCCTATAAAGCGCCTTATGATTTAGTCAAAACCATGCGTGCCTCAATATTGGTGTTGGGCCCGCTACTGGCAAGAATTGGTAAAGCTGATGTTTCTCTACCTGGAGGCTGTGCGATAGGTTCGAGACCGGTGGATCTGCATATCAAAGGAATGGAAGCTATGGGAGCCACTATTGAAGTCAATCAGGGTTATATAAAAGCGCGCGCAGAAAACGGATTGACCGGTGCAAAAATCTTTATGGATACAGTCAGTGTCGGCGCGACGGAAAATATTCTGATGGCGGCTACCCTGGCAAAAGGAACCAGCGTTATTGAAAACGCGGCAAGAGAACCGGAAATCGTCGATCTAGCGGACTGTTTAATCTCGATGGGAGCACAAATCGAAGGCGCTGGTACCGATGTGATTAGGGTACAAGGGGTCGAGAAGTTAGCTGGCGCGAAGCACCGTGTCCTACCTGACAGGATTGAAACAGGTACTTATCTGGTTGCAGGAGCCATTACCGGTGGCCGTGTATTGCTTAAAGATACCAATCCGAAATTGTTGGAGGCTGTATTAGGTAAATTGACAGAGGCTGGCGCTTGTATTTCTACCGGTGACGATTGGATTGAACTGGATATGAAAGGCAGACGAGTTAAGGCGGTTAATATTAAGACTGCTCCTTTTCCGGGATTTCCAACCGATATGCAGGCGCAATTTACTACCCTTAACATCGTTGCTGAGGGAACTGGATTAATTGTTGAGAATATATTTGAAAATCGATTTATGCATGTCAACGAAATGTTGCGAATGGGGGCAGATATAACCATTGAGGGTAGTACCGCAATATGCAAAGGCGTCAATCAATTGACTTGCGCACAAGTGATGGCGACCGATTTGCGGGCATCAGCAAGTTTGGTGCTGGCGGGATTGGTGGCAGAAGGCAATACCATTGTGGACCGGATTTATCATATCGATCGTGGTTATGATTGCATTGAAGAAAAGTTACTTGCGTTGGGTGCAAAAGTGAGTCGCGTTTCGGTTTAGTTTGAACCCTTCAAACGCATACGAGAGTTATGATGGAAAATTCAGAACTTATTGTTGAACTTGATAAACTGGTTTCAGAGGAGCAAAATCCAGACACTTTGGATATTGATCTTTTAGACACTCTGGAAGTGGTTAAAAAGCTAAATCATCAAGATGATTTAGTGGCTAAAGCAGTGAGTCAAATATTACCCGAGATAGCTGACGCGGTTGATCTTGTTGTTAATTGTTTTGAACAGGGTGGACGGCTTATTTATCTTGGCGCCGGAACCAGTGGCCGATTAGGGGTTTTGGACGCGGTTGAATGTGTGCCAACTTTCGGTGTTACACCAGATAAAGTTATCGGATTGATCGCTGGCGGTGAATCAGCCATGTTCAAAGCGATTGAAGGCAGTGAAGATAACAAATCATCGGCGGTTAAAGCACTTAAGGCGATTGAGTTTTCAGACAAAGATGTATTAGTCGGAATTGCTGCTAGCGGTAGAACACCTTATGTGATCGGTGGATTAGAATATGCGGGTGCTTTGGGGGCAGTCAGTATTTCGCTCAGTTGCAATCCAAAGTCTGAAATAGCAAAGGTTGCCAACATTTCTTTATTAGTCCTGGTCGGGCCCGAAGCGCTAACCGGCTCGACTCGAATGAAGTCGGGTACAGCACAAAAAATGGTGCTAAATATGTTATCCACCGCGGCGATGATCCGCACCGGTAAAAGTTATAAGAATTTAATGGTTGATGTAAAAGCAACCAATCAAAAGCTCTACGCGCGAGCCACCAGAATGGTAATGCAAATTACCGGTGTTGATCAAACATTAGCCGAGCAAACCCTTGAACTAGCCGAAAGGCAAGTTAAGCTTGCGGTATTAATGTTACTGGCAGAAGTTGACTGCAGCACAGCAAAGGATTTACTTAAACGCAGCGATGGATTTTTGAGAAAAGCGTTACAATTAAATGCTAAAGCGGATCCGTCTGCCATAGATTAGAAAAAACAATAATCAAAAAACTAAAACACAGGTTATTAAATGGAATGGCTTAAAATCTTACCGCCACTGGTTGCGGTCGCTATAGTGCTTTGGAAAAAAGAAGTGATTCTTGCTTTATTCATGTCTATTTTTGTTTCTGAATGGCTGTTGTTAGGTGAACAATCGTTGGTGGCGCCGGTGATGGGTGGCTTAAATACCCTTGATCGTATCACAGCGGTATTTGCCGATCCTGGCAATACTCGAATTCTCGTTTTTAGTATTATGGTCGGTGCACTGTTGGCTTATATGCGCAAATCTGGAGGCGTCATCGGACTGGTCAAAATGTTAATATCCAATGGTTTAGCGAAAACGCCTCGGCAAGTTTCATTATTGGCTAGTTTTACCGGTGTGGTGGTTTTTATCGAATCAAATTTGAGCGTGTTAACCGCGGGAATACTTTCCAGAGGCTTATTCGATAAATTTGGTTTAAGTCGCGCCAAACTGGCTTATATCATCGATAGTACTTCCGCGCCAATTTGTATTTTAATTTTGTTGAACGCCTGGGGCGCTTATGTGTTGGCGTTGCTAAGTAGTTATGATCTTGAGGTGAGTGCTGCGGAAATTTTATGGGGTTCTGTACCTTTTAATTATTATGCTTTGATTACTCTGGCAATCGTTTTTTATTCGTCCTATACCGGGAAATATTACGGTCCGCTCGCCAGTAGCCCCGTGCATATTCGCGATGCAGAGGAAGACAGTGGCAGTTCAAGTGGGCATAACACCAATCAATCGCCGTCCATGCCTGACCTGGAAGAAGCTGGCCACGCCAGTTTTATGCTGGTCCCAATCCTGGTGATGGTGGTTGGCATGATTGGATTTATGTTTTGGACCGGCGATGGCGTTCTTTCCGCAGGCAGTGGTTCTAAATCGGTTTTTTACGCAACTAGCCTGGCCTGCCTGGTCGCTTATTTTATGATGCTGGCGAGTGGGCGATTTAAGCACCGGCAATTAGTCAAGATCGGTTTTACCGGTATGTCGGAACTTTTGCCATTAGTTGCAATCGTTCTTTTGTCTCTCGCGTTAGGTGCCAGTCTAAAACAATTAGGAACAGGCATTTATATTTCACAAATCGTTGGAGAATTTCTGCCAATTTATCTGGTCGCCCCGATGATTTTTATTGTTGGAGGCATCATGTCTTTTTCAACGGGCACTTCCTGGGGCACCTTTGCGATATTAATTCCCATAGGTGTACCGATTATTCAGACCATGGGGTTGCCACCGGCGTTGATCCTGGGTGCAATTCTGGGAGGTGGCGTATTTGGTGATCACTGTTCACCAATATCTGATACCACGGCGGTTTCCGCAATCGCTTCAGGATGTGATTTACTGGAACACGTCAAAACACAATTACCTTATGCGTTGGTTGCTGGTGGGGCCTCCGTTATTTTGTATCTGGTAGTTGGGTTAGTGATATTATAGTTTTTGAACAATTAAGCCGTACAATTACTTTTTAAGAAATTAGAAGATGTCAAGACCTACACAAGCGATCATCAATCTAGCCAATATCCGATCCAATTTTCTATTGGCCAATCAATGGGCGCCTCAATCGAAAAATATGGCGGTTATCAAAGCTGATGCATATGGCCACGGTTTGCTACCCGTTGCTGAGGCATTGCAGTCAATTGTCCCAGCTTTTGCGGTGGCGATATTTGATGAAGCAGTTGCCTTGAGGGAGGCAGGCATCACCAAGAACATTCTTATTCTTCAGGGCGTTTCTAACGCTGCTGAGTTAACCTATGCCAGTGAAAATAATTTGTGGATAACCCTTCATAACAGGCAGCAAATCGATTTGTTATTAGCCACTCCGCAAAAACAATCGCTTAAAGTGTGGTTAAAGCTAGATACCGGAATGCACCGACTCGGTCTCGGTCAAAAGGAATTTGTTAACTGCTTACAACGCCTCAAACCATGTGGTTGGATTGAAGATGAATTTGTTGTTTCATCGCATTTTTCTTGTGCCAGTGAACTAGCGAGTGGTGAATCCCAAAAACAACTCAGCAAATTCAAA
>CAZOBX010000333.1:0-5858 GCA_964578045.1 uncultured Kangiella sp.
CCAATAAATAGCGAATCTTTCCGTGCCATTTTTCCCTGATTTTTTGCTCATTGTTTAGCAATAAGGTTGGGATCAAGATCAAATCATCAAAATCAACGGCATTAAAAGCTCGCAAACTTCGACTGTATGATTCGTAAAGTTTGGCAGCCAGCAAATCGTCTTGATTGTCTGCCAATGAAACCGCCTGTTTTGGGAGGATTAGATCATTTTTCCAAGTGGATATTTTAGTTAAAATCGCCAGCATTTCCTTTTTGTCTGCATCATCACTTTTTTTGCAAAGCTCTTTCATTAACTGAAAAGAATCCTGATCATCAAAAATAGTAAAGTTTGGACGAAAGCCCAGACTTTTGTACTCCTTACGAATAATATTAAGACCTAAATTATGAAACGTCGATACAGTTAATCCCTTGGCACTTTCTTTACCCAGTAGCTTGATCACCCGAGCCTTCATTTCTTTGGACGCTTTATTGGTAAAGGTAACAGCAGCAATATGTTTAGCCTGATAGCCGCAATGTTTGATCAAATGAACAATTTTTTGGGTGATGACCGCGGTTTTACCGCTTCCCGCGCCAGCAAGCACTAGCAATGGCGAGGTGGTTAATTTAACCGCTTGATCTTGTTGAGGATTTAATCTTACTACTGACACGGATTGCCTATCGGTTTAGCCCCCTCACCCGCGGGATTCCTACATGATGTAGGCCACTAGTGCAATGTAGGAGCCATTGCCATAGAGGATTAGGGAGAGAGATATTTTCTAGTTTATGTTTTTGATTCCTGAATGCATTGTAAAGGACTAAAACAACCAATTAAACCGTTATTTGTATTTGTATAAGGAAATTGTTCAGTAATAATTCTTCAAAGCCATCAAAGCAATAGCTGGGCATGCTCTAAGCTGTTGAATAACAGATGATAATAGGACGATGAATCTTATATTGTTACTGAATTAAGATAGAATTGATTGTTCAATTGTTTTATTATCTTTCGATACTGAAGAGCAATCGAGCAACCCTATGAAGGCCATTTATTTTTTACTACTATTATCCTTTAATCTAAATGCTGAAGTCATCTCCAGCGATAGCAACGGATTTCTGATCCAAATCGAATCAGACGTTGCAGTAAACGCCTCCACAACCTACAACCAATTCATAAAAGTGGGCGACTGGTGGAATGCCGAGCATACCTATTTTGGAAAGTCTGAAAATTTATCCCTCCAGGCCACTGCCGGTGGATGTTTTTGTGAAATTGAAGGCAATAATCAAGTTTTGCATATGACGGTTTCCTACGTAGACCCTGGTAAGGAAATTAGAATGATCGGCGGATTAGGACCACTACAAATGATGGGCGTGTATGGCGGGATGTCATGGAAATTTGTATCAACCGGAAAAAATAAAACCCGAATCATTCATCGTTACCAGGTCTCCGGTTACACTGATGGCGGGCTAGATAAATTGGCGGATATCGTCGACAAGGTTCAAACGATTCAGGTTGAATCACTCGTGACTAAACTCAAAAATAAATAGTCAAATCCAGACGTCATTATTGGCGGTCAAATCTCAGATGACCAGTTTAATTCATCAACACACGATTTTTCCGGTTAATCGCGATGGCGATCACTAGCCCCGTTATTGCAATCACCATCATAAATAGGAAATAATCCTCAAATCCTTTTATCCCCTCATTGGCATCCAGGATCCGTCCGCTGACTGAGGCAAAAAAGACATCGGGTGTATAACCTATCAATGATATAAAACCAACCGCTGTGCCGGTAATGCCTTTATTAATCTTACTTTCTTCCACTAGTGCAAAATAAACCCCCCGTAGTGCATAAACGGCTATAAATGATGTAATCAAATTGAACATGGCCAAGTTAAACAATATCGAAGGAGCCCAGCTAAGCGATAGCATTCCATACAGTAATCCGAGCAACAAAAAGTTCCACTGGATGACTTTGCTGGCTGAAAAACGGTCGGCAATTAATCCCGCAGAAATAGCACCGACCGGCCTTAGATAAGCGGCGATACTAGTGAAGGCGGCAGCATCCACATGATCCATTGAAAGTACCTGCACCGCATACAAACCATAATTATCGGCGCCCTTGTAGGCACAGTAAGCGCACACGATGATCCCTGCCTGCAACCAGACTCGTGATGAGCCTATCGCTTCTCTCATGCCCTTACCGGGAGAACTATTAGCAATTGATTTCGTCTCTGATTCAGGAATGCAATTCCAAAGCACCAGCGCCGCGATAGCGGTTACGATCGAGTAAAAATAGATCACTGCTTGCAGACTTTCTGTCTGACTTGCTTGAGAGGCCGTAGCAGGATCTGCGCCTATTATTTGGGAAAAGATGACCACCGAAATGCTTGACATCAGTGCAGCAACCAGTCCTCTTCCACCATCTAACAAACCAAAAGCACGGCCTTGACCAGTGCTGCCACCCCATTCGCGAGTGGCTTTAATCATGCCAGCCCAAAACATTAATATTGTGGTAATTCCCCAGTATCCAAATAACACAGATAACCCGACTGTTTCTGGTACTTGGGCAAAATAAACTCCACCGACCGCTGTTGCCAATAGTGAAGCGGTCAGTAGACGACGGGCAGAAAAGTAATCTGCAATTAAGCCCCCCGGGAAATAACAGATCATTGCGGTAACCCCATAAACTGCGAAAGTGTCACCCAAATCTGCATTGGATAATCCAAAAGTATCAAGAAATGTAGGACGAAAAAACCTGGCGACATGAAATGGCAGGCTGAAAATCATTTCTCCTGCAAAAATCAAACTGAATATAACCAGCCAGGATGCGGTTTTTTTTTGTTCTGCAGGGTTATTATCTTGATTCAAAAGCTTTCTCGCTGATTAGGGTTTAAATGTTCAAGCTTTGCGGTGTTGATCCGCTGCTACAGTACAATATACAATCATCGAATTGTATTATTTACCCGACTAAATCCATAGAGTGTATCGAACAACGGTCCTGTTGTCCTTTAATTACTCTGTAACTCATTTATTTATTAACAGATTCAAATTAGATTACCGGCCAACCATTAAGTTTATTGAATGCCCTTATTGCAACTTATTAGAATCTCTCAACAAAAATAATACAGTTAATCGGGAAACAGTGGTCGATCAATTCTATTTTGCGCTAATTTTAGCGTTTTCTATAACTTAGAAATCCCCAAGCAAAACCAAATAATGCCATTATCAAACTATACTGATCGGCCTGGGTGAAATAAAACTTATTGGTTTTAGTGAGCCGCTTGGTCTCACCCATTTCGCCGGGCGCTACACGCACAATCCACACATATTCTTTTGGCGCTAATAACACTCGATTCCAGGTAAGATCGGCTATGGTTTTGACATCGTTTAATAGTAGTAAAGTGCCTTGATTTACGGCGGTTATAACCTTCGAGTCGAGAGCTGGTTTATTGCGAAGCCGAGTACCATCTGCTTGCACCTCGACAAATAAATGTTTTGATTCATACAGCGCTTTATTCAAGCTATCAGGAAGCTGACGGCTACCCATAACGATTAAAAGCTGTAGTAACAAAAACACAATACTATAACCAAAAAGCCCTTTCATGGTTCGAAAAATGAAACCACTTGAAGGGCTCAATCGTAACAAGCCAAATAAACTTAAAATTAGAAATAACATCATTGCTGAAAATAATATCGGCTGAGACGTCGGCATTTGTTCGGGATTTAACATCGCCATCGCGATAGATTCATTGTCTGCGAGCAAGAATCTCACGAATCTAAGGTAAGCAGCATAAAGGGTAAACAGTACAACTAAAAAGTGCAATATCAAATTGAGTTTGTTATTTTTCATATTCTGTTTTATTCATTTTGAGATGGGCAGGTATTGAGATAAACAGATTTGGAAATCATACTGCAATCTATAAAGTCGACCGCAGCGACAACATAAAACCCGGGGTTAATATGCTATAACCTGCTAAAACAATAGTTCTATATACTTACATATTATCAGGAAATAGCGCCGAACACTAAAGTCGAGCTTTTTACCGCCGATTGCTAGCTATTAACCCCCAAATTTGAGGAATGATGCCATGCTAGCGCCACTCGCCCCCTCCACCTCGTTACTGAATAGAGGTAATCATTTTAATACCTTGCCTTCAAATTCTGGTGGTTTTGCTTCCAGGGCTACCTTTAGTGGAGGTATTAATTTCGCGGAGAATCGTCATCAGCGAGAGGCTTTTGAGATTTTTAATGCTATTTTGCAAAGAGGATATGGCCAAATCCTTTCCAATCCAAGCAATGATGCATTAGCTAGCACACAGTTTCCACAATCCGACTTAACCAAATATGCGCCGGCAGGGCTGCAAAGCGTAGAAAAAATCTCTTCACAACAGGCGGCCGGTACCATACTTGATTTTATTACTCATCGGATCCAATCGGATGCCGCCAATGGTGCGAGCCAGGAGCAATTATTGCAACGACTTGAGCAAGGACTACAGGGATTTATTGAAGGTTTTAATGATGCTCGAGATCAAATCGAGGCCTTAGGGTTACTGACACCAGAATTATCTGACGAAATCAATGACACGTTTGAGCGTGTCACTAGTGGAATCGAACAATTGAGAGAGAGCATTGTTGGTGATGAGTCCGCTGGAATAGGTGATATCAATCGAAGCACTAATCTAAGCCGTTTGCGACTGGATTCTCGTACCACTGAGAGCAGCAGTTTTTCGCTATCTTTGACCACACAAGATGGCGATCAAGTCAGCATTGAAATATCACATGCTAGCCAATCAAGTTTGGCCGCTTATTTTGAGCGCAATAATAACGGCTCTTCATTAAGTATTAGTCAACAGAACCACTCTTCCAGCTCGTTTAATTTGCATGTCATTGGAGAACTGGACGAAGGCGAGTTAGAGGCTATCAACCAGTTATTACAGGATGTGGGTGCTATAGCTAATGACTTTTTTGGCGGTCGGCTCGACCAAGCCTTTGAGCAAGCTTTAGATTTAAACATTAACCGTGAAGAACTGAGCAGCCTCAACCTTCAATTGCAAAAAACCACCACCCGTCAGGCGTTAGCGGCTTATCAGACAACCGCACAGAATGGCCTATCTGCAGCCAATGAATCACAATCTGAACCGGTTTCACCTTTTGCAGATTTAAATCAATTAATTAGTATCTTGCAAGACCTTTCCGATAAAGCCGGTAAATTTGCTAGGCCTCTGCGTTTGATTGAAGATTTGGCAAATGGCGTGAGCAGCATAAGTCATCAACGCAATGAACCAAATAATATTTTCGACCTTGGAGAAAAGTTGAATGAATTGATTTCGCAATTTGAGCTGTAGATCATAGTCTCTTTTGTTCGAATAGCGGACCTCCCTAGCCCCTTCCCCTTTTAGGGGGAAGGGGCTAGGGAGGTCCGCTATTCGAACTTTTCAGTCCTACCGATAATCACTATAAACCCTATCAACCCAACTAATTCTATCCCTGAATTCATCGATCAAATTTTGCAATTTCACAGGAATATTCTCAGGCCAATCTAAACCATATTGCTTAGGCATGGTTAATGGTGCTAGCAATGCAGCTGCGGACAAGTCTGCCCGTGTAAACTCATCGCCAACCAGAAATTGATTATTTTGATAATGCTTATCCAATCTGTCGATCGCGACACTTAATGTTTGTTGGGATATCAGCGATGTCTCTTCGTTAATCTTCATAAAATAACGCATCTTACTTTTTAGCTTTGGGTAAGCGAACGCCAAAAAAAGCCTGCCATACCATGGTCCCTTGTGGGCAAAGAAAGGTTTAACAATTTCGGGATGTTCTAACAAAATATGATAAACACAGAGACGAACATGAACGCCGACCTCTTTATCGAGATA
>CAZOBX010000334.1:0-5827 GCA_964578045.1 uncultured Kangiella sp.
GCCAACATTCCTCAGATTGAATAACGGTCGTACGAGAATTTGAACCTTCTGAATTTTTGCTAGACGATATGCCCTTTGGCTGTCCAGTATCCTCACAGTTTAGGGTGATAAGAATAGCGATTAATGAAAATGCCGATTTATGCGCCAAGCCTGTCACTACCCTCCCGCCCGAGTGGCTACTAACGGGTTCATAAAACTCATGCTGCATCGGATAAGGGCAAAAGGTGTCTGAGCGAAGCGAGTTCTTTTGCGCCCGATGCAGCGCTATCGACAAATTAGGAAATTGGAGGAAGAGACGTTCTCACAACAAAAGACCAATTAGTTAGTCTTCAACGGAAAAGCGCTTTTGCCTACTTTTGGGGCCGTTGCCAAAAGTAGGTCGCAGTCAGAGCGTAGCGCTGCGAAACTGCTTTTAAAAAATTTTAAGACGTTAATTCAGACGTCCGCTATTCGAACAATTAAGCCATAAAACAATCATAACAAAACAGACCCATTAACGAATATTTAGAATACTCCTTAAGATCAGTTAAACTACTGCTATGAACCAAATAACTGAAAAGCAAATAAGCTGTCCCTATTGTGGCCAAATAATCGACATATTGATAGATAGCTCAGAGCCTGAACAACAGTACATCGAAGACTGTCAGGTGTGCTGTCGGCCGATCAAAATGAACGTTATAGTTGATGCACACAATCAAGTGTCAGTTCAGGTATTCCATGAGGATGAATAGAGCATGTTTTACGCTTTAATCGTCATTGTTCTTTTATTAGTGATCCTCGCACCGCAATGGTGGGTCCGTTATGTACTATTAAAATACAGTCGTCAGTTGCAAGGCATGCCCGGAAACGGCGAGGAGTTAGCTAAACATTTACTCAGCCAATATGATTTACAAAAAGTTAAAGTTGAGGCAGCAGAGGAGGGAGCTGATCACTATGATCCTAAAGACAATATCGTTCGATTAAGCCCAAGCAATATGAGTGGAAAGTCTCTTACAGCGATTGCCGTTGCCGCACACGAAGTCGGCCATGCGATTCAATTTAATCGAAATGAGCCAGTCAGTCATTTACGCAAACGCTATTTAAGCATGGCCCATCAGATGCAAAAAATTGGTATTTCATTTCTCATGATGTTACCGCTAATCGGAGCGGTGGTGCGCGTGCCACATGTGATTGGCCTAACCGCGATAATAGGCCTATTGACAATGTTGATTTCGGTGTTTATTTATCTAGCGATACTGCCAGAAGAATGGGATGCCAGTTTTAATAAAGCGATGCCGATGCTAGATAAAGGCGATTATGTCCCTAAACAATATTTGCCAGCTATCAAACGGATATTAACCGCTTGCGCCTTAACTTATGTCGCGGCGGCGTTGGCTGATATTCTAAGATTATGGCGTTGGGTTGCTTTGCTTAAATACTTAAAATAACCGGGAATATATTTAAAAGCATTATTCGGTATCGCAATAATAAAAGCACATATCATATCCAAACGTTCTAACAAACCGGATTTAGTATTCCACTTGCTAAATCAAACGGCGCTATAATGTCAAAGAAGCTAGGGCTATAAATGAAAACAGATACACCCTCGGTATCTAAAGGTCCTTAAAATTGGGGAGCGACGGTGGTAGCTAGTAACGTTGTGTTGGAGTCAAAAGGGAACTCGGACGAGCTTACTCTCGAAGAATCAAACCAACTAATTAAAGTTCAAAGAGATATCCTGGAAATTGTAGTGATGGGCGATGACTATCAATTTGCCCTGGATTCGCTGTGCCGTGTTGCTGAAGGGATAGTGGATAGTGCCGTGGCTTCGATCATGGTTTACAATCTTGACAAAACAGGGTTAAGTGTCAGAGCGGCCCCTAATTTAAACGAGCAAGCTCGCTTAGCGCTTAATAGTTTAGTACCGGGCGAAAACGCTGGATCTTGTGGAACTGCTGTTTTTACCGGGACACCTCAATTCGTTAAAGATACCAACCGAGACAAACGTTGGCAGAACCTACAAGCATTTGTTAATGAATTTAATGTACACGCTTGTTGGTCGATGCCGATTGTGGACAATGATAATCAGGTTACTGGCTCCTTTGCGCTATCCAGTTTCAGTAAGCGTGCGCCAAACCAATTTCAAATAAACCTGCTGCGAACTGCCAGTTATCTGGCGAGCTTGGTATTACGCAGGGAGCAAGAGGCGCAAATACTACAACAAGCTGCTCATAATGATTACTTGACTAATTTACCCAATCGAAACTTATTTAAAAAACGGGCCGATCAGGCGATAGCTCGAGTGAGTCGTTGTAGTTCACCCTTGGCGGTGTTTTTCATCGATTTGGATAATTTTAAACAGGTCAATGACGATTTTGGCCATGAAACCGGTGATATTGTGCTAAAAGAAGTCGCTGCACGACTGCAAAGCCGAGTCCGTCAAGAGGACACCTTCGCTCGATTAGGTGGAGATGAATTTGTTTTACTGATAGAGGACATGAAAGAAATCGATGAGTTGCGACTAATCGCCAGTAAATTGCTTGATGCGCTGATTGAGCCAATTAAGCACGAACAAAAGCAATACTGTATTTCTGCAAGCATAGGTATCAGCATCTATCCCATAAACGGCCTCAATACTAGCGATTTGCTAAAATCTGCTGACAAAGCGATGTATGTCGCTAAATCCCTCAAAAAGGACAAAATACAATTCTATTCTGCCTGATAGATTGATGTTCAGGCGTTAATGATTTAGCATTTGCCGCCTGGAAGAATTACAATTGGTATTTCATTGAATCGATTCTTTTGCGGCGTTTGTTTGCTCCTGCTTTCCGCTTGTACGTCCATTCCATTGTCCAGTATGTTAAAAATGGCGAGTCTGGATAGCGATGATATTTCGGCAATTAAACCGGAAGAGGTTCGAGTCCGGTTGTCGGTCATCGATCCGGTAGAGCTACAAACAAAAGATGTTAAATTAGCATTACAATTTGACCATTACAATGGTGAACATTCTGAGTTCCAATACCTGCTGGAAGTTGTCGACGTTAGTGTCATTGATCCAATCTCCCGTTGGTTTTCTTCGGAACCGCTAAAGCATGCTTATGAGTTTAAATTAGCAGTTTTATCCCAATTGGAATTTAATAAATATCAGAAGAGTTTTGCCAGGAATGGAAAACCAAGGCGCTATCAGTGGACGGTCTATTATTATTTGAAGAATAGACCGAAAGAGGGTCAGGGAATAACCATTGATATGGAATTAAAATTATCTGACAAAGAAGATTATTTCTATCTTTTAAAGAACGCAACAATTGATGCAAACTAATCAAAGCCTCTTTGTCATAATACCGAATAATCGGAGCACCACAGCATTAAAGGCCCTTGAATGATAAAATACATTGTTTCCATTGAAAATACTAATCACCATCTTATCGATGTTTGTATGGTCGTTGATCAACCGCTTAAAAAAGGACAAACCTTCTGGCTACCTGATTGGATCCCTGGAAGCTATATGATTCGGGATTTTGCTCGTAATATTATTAAACTGAATGCCTGTCAAGATCGCCGAAATATCCATATGACTAAGCAAGCCAAGTCAATTTGGCAGCTTAATGAGGATGTCAGTCATATTGAGATTAATTATCAAGTCTATGCATGGGACCTGTCAGTGCGGTCGGCGCACTTTGATGATCAACATTGTTTTTTTAATGGTTCTAGTACCTTCCTCGCTGTACAGGGATTGGAGGACTCATGTCATCAGATTCAAATCAAAGAGTCCTCTTATGCGGTAGAAAATAGCTGGAAAGTTGCTACCTCAATGACTACCGTAAAGGTCGATTCGGCAGGATTTGGCATGTATCAAAATAGCAATTATGCGGAACTAATCGATCATCCTTTTGAAATTACCAATTTTATTGAAACAAGCTTTAAGGTTGATGGTGTAGAACACCGAATGATATTTGCTGAAGCGCCCAAAAATATTGACCTGCAACGGATCGCTAAAGATGTGCAAAGTATTTGCCAATATGAGTGTTCATTTTTCAGGGACCCTAAGCCGCCTTTCGCGCCATATCTCTTTATGACCTTCGTACAAAAACGAGGATTTGGTGGTTTAGAACACATGTCTTCAACGGCGTTGCATTGTAGCCACAGTGATTTACCTAAGATCGGTGACGACCCGAATAATAAGAGCGAAGACTATCAAAAATTCCTGGCACTTTGCAGTCATGAATATTTTCATTGTTGGAATGTTAAGCGAATTAAACCCGCCAGATTTGAGGCCTATAAATTACAGCAAGAAGTGCAAACTGAATTGCTATGGTTTTTTGAAGGCATTACCTCATATTATGATGAGCTATTTTTGGTTCGCTCGGGAGTTATTTCACCACAAAATTACCTGGATATGTTGGCGAAAAATATTACCCGTTTCATGCGAGGTAAAGGAAGACAAAAACAATCGGTGACCGATTCAAGTTTTGACGCTTGGACAAAATTTTATAAACAGGACGAAAATGCGCCCAATGCGATCGTCAGTTATTATGTCAAAGGCGGACTGATCGCTTTTTGTTTAGATTTTGAAATTAGACGATTGACTAATAAAGTTAAAGGTCTTGATGATTTGATGAGGTTAGTTTGGCTGCAACATGGTAAAAATGGGATAGGGGTTGATGAAAAAGGTATTCAAAAGCTGGCCGAAACTTTGGTCGAAACGTCTCTACAGGAATTTTTTGATTTTATTTTGTATTCCACTGATGAGTTGGATTTATCTGGTCTCCTCAGTCATTTGGGAATTAACTATCAGTTGCTGCCTGAATCCAAACAAATGGATAAGGGAGGTTACGTTAAAACTCCGATACAAAGAACAGCGCTTTGCTCTCTTAATATCATTCATAAAGAGAATCCAGTGGGTGCAGAAATTGTCAGTGTTTTTGAGGATGGTTGCGCTTCCAATAGCGGTTTGTCGAACAAAGATATAATTATCGCGCTGGATGAATATCGGGTTGATTCCAGGGAATTGGATAAACGAATCGCAGGTTATCCAATAGAAAGTGAAATACAAATCAGTTATTTTAGACGAGACAAATTGTATCATCGGAGTTGTGTACTTAAAGCCAGTGAAGCGAATACTTGTTATTTGAGTTTTAAAGATAACCAGCCCAACTTGGCTTTTAATGATTGGGTAAATCCCACCAACTAATCATCGTTCATGGTCGCAAACGTAGGGTGGGCAATTTTTACTGCCCACGAGTATAATTAACCCCAACTCGGGATAAGAGCAACCATCCAGCATCAGTCTTTTAATGACTCTCCGCGTTAAGTTTGCTTTCAATAGCGCGCTATTAACGCACAAACTTGCCTTGATAGTCACCAAAATACTGATACTGGTCGATGAGCCCTTATTTAATCGGATACTTTAAGGGATTACCGGCTACTCTTATCCCGAGTTGGGGTTAATTATTTTAAGTAAGAAATGGCGGGTGGAAAAAATTACCCACCCTACAAAAAACAATATCATAACCTTGCACCAAAGTGCATAGTGTTGACTCGTGTACTAGGGTCTGTTTATTTTTCATACTTCATCACTGTTGCGGCTAAAATATTGTCAATCTAGGCGCGACGAATGTGGTTTGGTTAGAGCCTGCCCCATGAGTGTAGCGAATGCTTTGGGTATTCCAAATGAATGAGGAGGAGCAAAAGTAGGCGCTCTTAGGCGACAACGAGTGACGGTATTTTAGCCACAACCCGAAGGGCCGGGCTCTTTTTTCGTCTAACGTCGTTATCAGTCGCTCATTTAGAATGACCAAACCACACTCCTTCTGCCTTGTTAGACAAAAAAAGCGCCTCGGCAGTGGTG
>CAZOBX010000335.1:0-3696 GCA_964578045.1 uncultured Kangiella sp.
CCCTCATCCTAACCTTCTCCCCTCAAAGGAGAAGGGACCGTTCCGGAAAACACCGAAGGTCTGCTATTCGAACTAAACAGCCAATAACACTTTTAATATATTGTTTTCTTCATATGCTCAGGATACCCCCTATCATAAGCATCTCCATCAAACTCAATCCCTTTTTCAGCCGAAAAATACTTAGCCATCTGACCTGCCGTCGGTAGCTCTTTTCTATCAAGGTAATTAGACGGATCCCACAACGCAGAACGAGCAATCGCCTTTTGACATTGAAAATAAGCTTTTTCAACTTTGATCGATAGAATACTACTGGCTGGTTTACCCTTGATTGAAAACGATTGGCAAAGTTCATCATCAATTAATATTTCAGCGCGCCCGCTGACTCTTATTGTTTCACCGGCATTGGGTATTAAAAATATCAATCCAACATGGTTATTTGAAACGATATTTCTTAAAGAATCCAGACGGTTATTGCCTTTTCGATCCGGCAACAGTAAGGTATTTTTGTCCTTAACTTGAACAAAACCCGCGAGATCGCCACGCGGTGAGCAGTCAATGCCTTTATCGCCATAAGTTGCCAAGATCAAAAATGGTGAGGCTTCGATAAACTGGCGGTAATGTTCGTTGATATGATCAATTTCTTTCCACAGTGATCTTTCAACAGGCTGCCCGTATATTTCTTCCAGCATTGTCAGTGATGTGATTTTTTTCATTAGCTTTACTTCTTTCTAAGTCATGGCATACGCTTAGTTAAACACATACCTTGAGTTGAGTTACACTTTCAAGAGTTTAAATAGTGGTCAATTGTCGTACAAGGCACCCATACCATTTTTTAGTATCTAAATAAATGTTCCGAATAGACATCCGTTATCTATCGAAAAAAACTATAGCCTATTTGTCTTAAAATCAAAACCAACGATCTTTAATTTTTCCATAATGAAAATAACCCCATTGACCCACACGTCGAAAGTTTGCAAAAGGAAATTTTGGCAATTGTTTTGAATAAAAAGGCAAATTGGGGATCTCAACACCTGCTACTCTTTGCGCCAGTCGTTTTCCTGCTTGCACTGAAAAAGAAACGCCATTGCCACAATAACCCATGCTATAAAACACATCGCCGTGCTCATCCGCTTGACAAATGTGGGGCATATCATCCAACGAAATACTGATCCAACCGGACCAGGAATAATCAAACCTGATTGAATGAAGTGGTGGGAAACTCTTTCGTAAAACCTTGAGCAATCGATTGGCGAAATAAGGGTCGTCAGCATCTTTTCCAGATATGGCGCCACGCCCGCCAAACAAAATTCGATTATCCGGCAGTTTTCTAAAGTAATATTTAAGCGCGCGAGTATCCATCACCACGTTATCGGTCAAAAAATTAGTGTCTTTTAGCTGGGATTCTGTCAGCGGTTCAGTCACAATAATTTGAGACAAAACAGGAAGAGTTCGATTATCGACAGCCGCATGAAAACCCTTTGGCGTATAACCGTTAGTGGCAATTACGACTTTATCCGCTGTAACTATCCCAGTTGGTGTAATTAAGCTTTGCTTGTTGCTATGGTTTTTTTCCCAACCAATCACTGGGCTGGCGGTATGGATCGTGACCCCCGCCTGTTGAGCAAGCTGCTGATATCCCCAGGCTAGTTTTAGCGGATTAACTCCATAACCATCACTAAAGCGGATCGCGCCGAAGGCGTCTTGGCTATCAAAATATTCGGTTTTTAGTTGTTCAATGGACAATATTTCTGTTGCATAATGAAACTCTCTTTTAAGCATTTTAGACTGCTGATAAAGCGACTTTAACATCGAAGGTTTATGGGCTACCCGCAAATAGCCTTTTGATTGAGGCTGACAATCAATATCGGTTTGTTGGTGAATTTGTTCAATTATCTGATTAACCGACTCAACCCCTTCTGATACTTCTTGATAAATACCCTTCGCTGTTTCTTTACCCCACTGTTGGATCATCAATGAATAAGCTTTACGGCCAGTCGAATTAAGAATAAATCCGGCATTTCTGCCGCTGCAGCCCCAGGCGGTTTGATTCGCTTCTATAATATGAGCCTTAATGTTATGTTCCCTGGCAAGGTGTAATGCGCAGGATAAACCGGTATAACCTGCCCCTATAATGGCCACATCCACCTGTATATCCGATGCAATTTTACCTTTATTAATGGGGGCAGTCCCTGATTGATCAGCCCAATAGCTGGTTGGATAGTTTTTCCCTTGACCTGGCGAGACATCTTTTAGCGGGTCGTACATAGGTAAGCAGATTTATTTATATTGGATAAAGATGCCATGATTATGGCAAAATAACCTACTCGGTGAAACCATGTTCATTTGTTAATATTCAGTTTGTGCTAAATGCACTGCTTTTTGAACATGAAACGTTAGCCTCAATGTGATGAGAGGCAATAGGTTAGCAATGGCTAAACAACTTAAATTGGTACCGCTTGAACCCAAATATTTTGATAAAACCATTGAATTGGGGAATATGATCCAGGGAAGTGCTTATCTTACCGATGAAATGCTGGCTGAAATCTATCAAAAAGGCCTCAAAGATGGGGTCAATTGCAGTTTGGTGATGTTAGATACCACAGGCGAAAACGCTGAAAAGATTATTGGTTTTCGCTTAACCTACGCCCCAACAAACTGGCAACTGGATGAATGGTGCTCTCCCGAACTTTGGAACCTACCAATTGAACAACTCTGTTATTTCAAAAGCAGCAATGTTGACCCGGATTATAGAGGCCAGGGAATTGCCAAGCAAATGCTAAGAGCGTCCGCTGACGCCGTAAAAAAACAAGGTGGCAAAGGCGGAATTTGCCATACCTGGATGCAAAGTCCGGGTAATGCGGCTTACCAATATATTATTAAATGCGGTGCCCATCATTTAAAAACCCATATTGATCGCTGGGTAGAAGATAGTAAAGCCGGTTATCGTTGTATTGTTTGTGGTCCGGATCAATATTGCCACTGTGATGCGGGCGAAATGATCCTTTACTTTGATGAAACTAAATAATAAGAATTTGAGAAGGTCCATGGACAATCAACCAACATCAGAACAACAATCCAGCGCCAATGACGATCCCGCCACATTGGTCGGCAAAGTGGCATTTACTTTAGATCTTCAAACCTTTTTGCCCTATCGGATGTATCGTCTGGCCGCGCAAATGTCTCAAGCGGGGCATAAATTATCAGAGTTGTTGTTGAAAACAGGCGTCGCTATCGGTGAGCGAGAATGGCGAGTTATATCGGTTTTGGGCTCTTACGGTGGATTAACCAACAGTCGAGTCGCAGAAGCTTTAAGAACCGATGCAGCAACAGTGACTCGCGGCGTCAAAGTACTTAAAGAATTGGGCTTTGTTGCAACCAAAAACTCTAAGCGAGATCGCAGAAAAGTACTTATTTTTCTCACCCAGAAAGGCGCTGATTTTCATGATAAAATCACCCCAAAACGGATTGAAACAGGCGAGCAAATCGAAGCTTGTTTTTCGGCCGACGAGAAAGAACAATTACATCATCTTTTGAATAAACTTGACCGTCATCTTTATCATTTAGAGAATGAACTGGAAGACGAATGGGAATAATAATTTAAAGGAGCTAGGACTTTAAACTAAATCTTAAAATTACAGATAAATTAATAATAACCAGGAAATACCATGAACAATAAAAAATTACTCAGTATCGTTT
>CAZOBX010000335.1:3706-5802 GCA_964578045.1 uncultured Kangiella sp.
TGCCATCTCTGCAGCTGTAGTCACCGGTTGTAATCAGCAAGACGATTCCACCAATGCTAAACAAAAAACCGTCGAACAAGTTCAATCGAAAGAGCAGAATAATGCAAAACTAAAGCAGGATAAGTTATTAGGCCTCTTTGATAAGGCGACCCAAACATTATTCAAAAATCGTGCTATCGCGGCAACCCTTTTCGGAATTTCTGATGAAAATGCAGGCTATCATTTTCAATCAGCCATGGAAGATTACAGCCCCCAAAGTGAAGCAAACTTTAGAAAAGGTCTATTTTCAGTTTCTGATGATCTCGCCAAATTAGTGACGGATTCCAAAACCGATGAAGATAACCGCAAAGTCGTCGCGGATATTGTTGATTATTATGCTGGCGCAAAAAACATGCCGATTGGTTTTATCGACGCCTGGATGGGGCATTCTGCATTTGTGGTTAATCAAATTAACGGCCCGTTGATTGATATCCCCAATAATTTAATTAATAGTCATACGATTACTAACATTACCGACGCAAAAGATTATTTGCAAAGGCTCACTAAATTCGCAGCCACTATTGACAGTATTAATCAAAAAGTCAAAGAAGATGCCGGTCAAGGATGGATCCCGCCAAAAGTGATTGTTGAAAAATCAATGGGCTATTTAAAGGGTTTTATCCAGGTAGAGGTTGAGCAATCCTCATTGGTCACCAGTTTTGCTAGCAAACTCGACAAGCTCGAAAATCTAACCGACGATGAAAAAAATAGCATGATTGCCGAGGCCAAAAAACAGATGTCTGGCGGGGTATACGAGGGGTACCAAAAAATCATTGGCACCATGCAAGCTTTATTAGAAAAAGCAACCACCGATTCCGGCATTTGGGCACAACCAAAAGGGACCGAATTTTATCGTTATTCAATAGGAAAACTGGGTGATACAGATTTGACTCCAGATGAGATTCATCAAATCGGGCTAGCCGAAGTTGAAAGAATTAGTGCCGAGATGGATAGTATATTGATCGCACAAGGATACAAAAACGGCAGCGTTGGAGAAAGGGTGACTGCATTGAATGATGAGACGCGATTTCTCTATTCAAATACCGATGAAGGACGCGCCGAGCTGCTGACATATTTGAATCAAACAATTGATCAAATTAGTAAAATTATGTCAGCGCAGTTTAACAGTGTTCCACCTTATCCCGTTGAAGTGAAACGCATTCCGGTTGCTACTCAGGATTCGAGTGCCGGTGGTTATTACACGCCTCCATCGATCAATGGTGATGTTCCAGGAATTTATTGGATCAATTTACGAGATACCAAAAATAATCCAAAATTCGATCTAAAAACGCTGACTTATCATGAAGCCGTTCCCGGCCATCATTGGCAGATCGCGCTGAATCTTGCCCAGGAACAGCTACCATTATTACGTCGAATAGCGCCTTATAATGCTTACGTGGAAGGCTGGGCGTTATATTCAGAACAAGTCGCTTACGAAATGGGGCTATACAAAGACGACCCATTTGGTGATTTAGGTCGATTAAAAGCCGAACTTTTTCGAGCGGTACGTCTAGTCGTAGACACCGGCATGCACGCCAAAAAATGGTCAAGAGAAAAAGCCATCGATTATATGGCATCAACAACAGGCACCGAAAAATCAGATGTAGTCAGCGAGATAGAACGTTACATGGTTTGGCCTGGTCAGGCTTTAGGTTATAAGTTAGGAATGCTGAAGATTTTATCGTTAAGAGAATATGCTAAAAAGAGCCTGGGCATTGAATTTGACATCAAAAAGTTTCACGACGTCGTGTTGTTATCAGGCGCCGTGCCGATGAAAGTTTTGGATGACAATGTAAGAGCCTGGGTTGAAACTTATTTGTAGTATAGCGGCTAACCCATCAATTATGAATTTCGTCTGGCTTCATAACTGATGGGCTGAAGTATTTTTTCAGTAGTTGAACTGCTAACAGGCCCTAGACTAATACCGTTATTTATACCCGTTCCACCTCAAGATGTAGGCTTCAGTGCTCAGCTAGGAAAGTTGAACAAGGCATCACTCGCAGGGAAGACCCAAAGCATTCGCTCCGCTCATGGGGCCAGCTTTGACGAGTCCTTTC
>CAZOBX010000336.1:0-2134 GCA_964578045.1 uncultured Kangiella sp.
GCCTGAGTGGTAACGAAGAAATATGGCGTTTCGTACATTTGTTGATAATTTACTCAAACAGTACTGAATAATGTTTTGGGTGTGATCGGCTTCAATATCATCACCTGAACTTGATTCGACTGGTAGATCCGGGAGTTCCTCTGTAATAGTCACACGCTGATCCCTACGCTTGCTTGTCTTAATCTTATCCAGGCAACAGTTGTGTGCGATTGTATAAAGCCATGTACGAAAAGATGATTCATTATTAAATTTTAATATATTTAGGAAAGCTTGTAAAAAAACTGTTTGTAGGCAATCTTCAGAATCACTAAAGTTACCCATAATGGCATAGCAATATCGATATAGTTCTTTTTCATAAGCTTGCATTAGCTTTGTAATTGCTGAGTCTATCGACCCTTGTTTGAGCTCTAACCGTATACCTTGCTCTGCCACTTGATCAACCGGCATCGATTTCTCCTTTAATAGCGTATTATCCTAATACTGATCACCGATTAATATCGATGCCGATCACTTTTTTGTCCGTCTTTAGACCTTTGTAATATTTAACTTGAGTGATCGGCATCAGTCAAGTGATTTAGTTTTTTAGTATGGATTCTCCTTTTAACGCAATTTTGATCGCGTCATGAACTAATCGATCCAATATGGCATCAGCTTGGGTGGCTTCAAATCGACCAATCAAGCTCAGTGATTCTTAGATATTCTTGCTAATGAAGGTGTCCATATATGTCCGTTATTGGTTGTGATTTGTTCTTCACGACATCAAGTTCGCTGTCAATATGCTCTGTTAGCAAAAGAAAACAAACCGATTGAGCCACCTAAAAATGTCGTACCGCTGCACAGATTTTGATCAGGGTGAGAGTTTAACCCATCTTATGCCAATACAAAGCTGCTCTTTAAGCTCAATACCCTCAGCCAGATTGGTTGCCGTGTCCAACCCCTTTTTATCCGTCAAAACCAATTACTAGATGGACTTAATATTTAACCGTCCGGTCACCCCGTCCAGATCCAGAAAAAATTTCACGCTGCCAAAATACTACCGGTCGAGTTAGCTAGCTTTAAAATCGTGTAAATGATATTGTATGTTATTGAAATAATGGGTTTTATTGGAGTGATTATGAAGTCAATGATATTGTTTTCAGTTTGTTTTTTGTGGCTAGTTTTTGCGCCATTTATTCAGGCTAGTGAAAACAATTCACTGTCTATCGGAGTGGGAAAAATCAAAACCGACTACTTTGGAGACAATGCCAGCCCGATAACATCCGACAGTCAGTTGGTGAGTTTTTCCCACCAGTTTTCCGATGCCTGGCAAGTCCAGTTGGACTATGAAAAAATCGATGGAAACGGGCGTTGGTTAAATGTAGATAGTGCCGTGGTTGACCGGTTTAACCAGGCGGAGACCGAATCAAATACGCTAGGCTTTTCAGTCCATTGGCAAAACGATGATTATGGTCTGAACTTGAGTTATAGCGATGTAGACACAGAGGATCGATCAATCACATTTTTTCCTTCGATTTTAGAATCCGTCAATAGTGATGACAAAATCGTCAGTTTTAGTTTTGAGCACTCGATTCTATTTGAAGTAAGTGATAGCGATAATATATGGAATTTTGATTGGAGCTTGGGCATTCAGTATGCGCAATTTGATATTACGATTCTCGATGTCGTTGAACCGGCGATTAATATTGAAACCTTAATCGAGCAATCCAATTTGAGTGGTTATGTTGATTTAAATCTAAGTTATTGGATAGAACAGGCAGAATTTTATTGGTCACCTTATTTAGCCTTTAGCTGGAACAGTGAATTTTCCTCCAGTGGAGAACAGCTAATTTTGATTTCTCGCGGTGAACAACGGCAATTAATTGACGAGCCCAGTAGCCGTTTTTCAAGTTCTTTTCGAACCCCTGATTCCGGATCCTGGAATACTGGGATTTCTGTTTTCTGGCAAAACGGCTGGAGTGTGGATGTCAGCTACGGCGAAACGTTGGGCACCGAAATTGAATTGGAAAATCTAATGGTTAACCTTAGTGTCTCTTTCTAGTAATGCGGCGTTTGTGCATTCGTTTGATTAGCTGACGACGTTTTTCCGGAGACAGTTTTTGAAATCTTTCACGCAAGTCTTTGCGCTGATCAGGCG
>CAZOBX010000336.1:2144-5779 GCA_964578045.1 uncultured Kangiella sp.
TTCTGCTCCGGAGACATCGTTGTCCAGCGATTAGCACCCGCAACCAATCGACTCTTTTTTTCATTTGCTATACTTTCCCAGTTTGTTTCAAACTGTTTTAGTAGTTGCTGAATTTCAGGTTTTAGTGTTTGCCACTGGCGCTGTTCAGTTCTATTTTCATTGGTACCGGCGGCACTGTTAGCAAAACTAAAACTAATGATTAGTATCAATAAAAAATGTCTCATTATTGATCCTCCTTGGCGGTCGATTCTACCCGTAACTTAGTGTTCATAATATTGGTATCTGTTTCATTCGATGTCTGGTCAACTGTTTTTACTTCAATTAATTTGTCGAGGCCCAATTCTTCATTTTCAATATCAAGCATACTCAATAGGTCAATCGCTTCACCCTCAATAATTGAACCTTCGGCCAGAAAAAGGAAAAATTCTTCATCAAGCGGTATTGTCGCTTGATCATTGTCAGCTCTGCTAACAATGGGTTTCAGTAACAAAGGAAAAACAGTGATTAACATCCAAAATCTACAAAGTTGCACTTTGCTCTTCCTCAGCCATCCAGTAAACAAATTCTAAATCATCCAGCATTTCCAAATCTTCTTGTAAAACATCAGCGAACGGTGTCTCTATCGTTTGTATTGGCGGTGGCAGCAATTGCCAGCCGACGGCTAAAGCAAACATTAAGCTAAACGCGCTGGCGGTTTTCCAGTAATAGCGAGGCCGTGACTGTTTTTCAGTGGCTTTAATTCTCGCCTGATTTAATCGTCGTCGAACTTCCGGCGATAGTGTCTCTACACTGGTATCGAGCGCCAGATTAATCCGCTCTTCAATGGACTGATCAGCTTTTGATTGCTTGTCAGGATTTAAGGGACTATCACTGTTCATCGTCTAATGCCTTTTTTAAAGCCTCTTTTGCTCTCGAGTAATGAGTTTTTACACTGCCTTGTGAGCATTTCATCACCTGCGCTGTTTCGAGCACACTTAAACCTTCCCAGCTGCGTAATAAAAAACATTGTTGCTGGCGAGGCGATAGTTGCTTGAGCGCACTACTGACCTTCTGTAAATTCTGTTGCCCTTGTAATTCTCTTTCAGGGGTGATGAAATCACTGGCCTTGCTAATTTCATCTTCAAATCCTTCATCTTCCTGGTGCTGTTTTTTCCAAAAGAAAAGATTGTTATAAACCTTCTTTCGTCTGAAATAATCCATTATGCGGCTATTTAATATGGCATAAAAAAGCGGTTTCCATTCGTTACTGGGTTTATCGGAATATTTTTCTACCAATTTAATCATCGTATCTTGAACAATATCCAGCGCATCTGATTGATTCTGGGTAGCAATTTCAGCCATACGATAGGCTTTTTTTTCTACCTGTGCCAAAAACTGTTCTATCGAAATATTCAGAGCGATCCCCTTAATGCTACTCTTCTGAGAATACAGGATCGCGCCACTGGTGTACATTGACTCGAGGCCCCTACTCAGCATTGGACTACTGAGAAGGGGATAAAAGCAAAGGATAACACTCACTTTTCTCGCTTTAACTAATTTAACTTAATCGCAATTTTAATCGCTGAAAGGGTTTTATTCTCATTCGAAAAACCGCCGACTGAGTGCATCAAATCTATCGAGCCGCCTTCGTCCAATTCTAACTGCAATGCGCTGGTAAAGTCGGCAAAGTTCGAAAAGCCGGTAATACCATCGGCGGTTTTAATGCTGTAAAAGCCTCTATCAGCCACTGGTAAGATAGTGACCGGCGCATCGAAGGAAGTCAGGTCCGTTCTGATCCCGCCTTGAACAAGTTTATAAACACCTTCTCCTTCATTGTTGGTATTGATCACCAAGGTCTCGCTGCTTATTTCACTAAAAGCCACCACGGTGTCACCTGTGGGCCAATTAACCAGTATCTGGCTTCGGGATTCCGCATAATTGATCACCGTCAGGGCATTAAAATCGGCTGGGGCAGCGCCAAACTCGTTGATGAATCCGCTCACTCTTATGGGATCATTTTCGCTGACATTAGTGACCATCAAGTTTTCAATAGAGACTTCATAATTTTCAGCATCGGCATCAAAATCTGGGCTGATACCCGTACCAGTGAAATCGTAAGTATCCGGTGTTCTACCCTGTAATGCCTGAAGCGACATGGTTAACGTTAACCCATCCTCTGAAATAGCATGTCCTGATGCGGATGTGATTCGCATTCTTATTGCGCCTTCCGTTGCATCGATGGTGGTTGAGTCATCTTGCTGGGATATCGTGCCCAGGACGGTTACCGCCTGGCCAATGGAGAGATCGTCGATATTGACATCATCTTGCAAACGCCTGTTCTTTGATACTAATGTTGTCGTATCAATCAAAACGGTAATTTCATCACTAAAGCTGACATCGCCGTCTTGACGAATAAGTGATGCACCTTTTAGGGTTAAAACATTGCCTTGTCTGGCCACAATAACACCTCTAGCAGCGTCTCGATCAGCACCGGGTACGCCTGAGCCGGCGATCACGGTGATTGCCAGAAATTGATCAGCCGCCCGATCGAAATTACCCAGGGTGACAGTGGGAGTACCAGATTCCAAATCAGCCATTTGGGTAAGACCTTCTGCACCGACAAAAGCTATTCCATTCACTTCAAAATTGGTATCGTCATTTGTTTGTACATCAATGCCGCCAAATCGGCCGTCATCTCGATGAAATGGCCTTACTGCGATTCGAAATAAGGATTCTTCTTCGCTGACCGAAATGAGCGGACCTCGCACTCTAAATTCTTTGTTCTCAATTGGATCAATTTCGGCAACAATAAAGGGTTCGGTTGTTACGGTGACGGGCTCACTTTCTAAGTTAACGGTGTGAGATGCAGCCAGGTTAAAATCGATTCCCAACATGGCGGGTCGACCACGAGCGATGACCAACTGATTATTTTCATCAAATTGAAGTTGCAATGTTTCGAAAGTTAGCGATACGCCTTCGGCATCGACCATATTGGCCATCACTGCCTCGCCATCCTTTTCCACTTGAATATCGGCGTTTGTGTAATCAATGGTAATGCTTCCAGAGGTATAAATTCCGACAGGAATAGTGGCAGCGGTTGCAAGTTCGCTGACTTCGACATATTCAGCAAAATTGACCGCCTGGTTTGATGGCATGACTGATACCTGTGTTCCATCGGATCGAGTCAATTCCAGGCCGGTAACTTCTACTGTGTAACTCAAAAAATCACCGTCCGCATCAGTTATGCCAACCAATAAGGTTCCACAGTTATTACTGGTATTTTGTGCATCTGAGGTAATACATGAGCTTTCTGCAACGACGGCAACTTCTTCCAGTAGAGGTTCGTCACCTCCGCCATTGCCACCTCCGCAGGCCGAGAGTGAGATTAGAAAAAAGGTTATTAGTAGGCCCTTAAGACCATTATTAAGGTAAATCATTGTTTTCTCCTTGGTAGGTATAGGAGTTAAAACGCCGAAAGAGGGGATTGGTTGACAGAGAATTGGAATAGATTGATTTTTTGGCTGCAAGCAAGATGCTAAGTACTAAATTCTAAGTGCTATAAGAGAAAGAGATTTGACTTGTCAAATACTCAAAAATAGCATTCTTAGAACTTAGAACTTAGAACTTAGAACTTAGAACTTAGAACTTAGAACTTA
>CAZOBX010000337.1:0-2570 GCA_964578045.1 uncultured Kangiella sp.
ACCCGTGATACCTCAAAATGCAGGTTCCAGTGTTCAGCTAAAATGTCTGAACACCTAAAGTAGGCGCTCTTAGGCGAGGCGCAACTCGAAGGCAAGACCCAAAGCATTCGCTCCGCTCACGGGGCCAGCTTTGGCTAGCCCTTACCGAGAGTTGCAACGCTGTGCAGGCTTTTTAGCTGAGCACCCGAAGGGCAAGGCTATAAGTGACCATCTTCTTCGTTATGAAATTTTGAGTTAGAATAACTAACCCTAAAATTCCATGCCTCAAATAGGGTCACTTATAGCCTTGCTGGAATCTGCATTTTGAGATATCACGGGTATATTAATTGTTAAACTATTTATCAGGGCTTAGCAAAATGAAAAATAATCTATTTATTGCTTTTTGTCTTTTGGGATTGGGCGTTTGTCCACTTTCGGCCAAAACTGTTTATGTTTATGACAAAGCTAAACTTTGGAGCCGAACCGGCCCTTCTAATGAGTTTAAGGTGTATTTGAAGTTGTTACCGGGTACTCGTCTTGAAGTCATCTCCGAAAATTCGGAAACGGGTTATACCCAGGTGAAAGATATCAAACAGCGGGAGTTCTGGATAAGATCGGACTATCTAACCGCAACCCCAACTGCCAATATTCTATTGGGTGATGCGCTAAGCAAGATAGAAAAACTCACTCAGCGACATAAAACGAATATCCAAAAATTAGAGCGAAGAATAAAAACCATGCAACCTCTGGAAAATATTAATCAAAAATTGCAATCAAAGATCGCCACAATGGATATTGAACTGGAAGGATTAAAGCAATCTAATGCAGCGATCAGTAGTCGATTTAATCGAGAGGTCTATTTTGCTGGCGGTATAACGATTGTTGTCGGCATTTTGTTTGGTTGGGTATTTGGTTTAAGGGGACGTAAGCGCAATGACGCGTGGAGTTAGAGTCAACGATGAGTATAAATGATAACTCTGATATTTCGGCTAACAAGATATCAAAAGCATTTTTATCTCACGCCCAAGATACCTTTTTAAAAGCACATCAAGTTGATGAATTTATCAATGCCTGTTGCAGGCCGTTACGAAAAAGTATTCGTATTAACACCCTTAAAATCAGTGTGGAGGCTTTTTTAAAAGAACTTGATAAATACGGTCTTGCTTATACCCCAATTCCCTGGTGTATGGAAGGATTCTGGATACCTTCGAAGAGCCGAGGTGGTGAAAACAACGATATCGAAAACCAGTCCATCCTGGGAAATTTACCTGAGCATCTGCAAGGATTATTTTACATTCAAGAAGCCAGCTCCATGCTACCGCCTGCAGCCTTGTTAGTTTCAAAACAGCACTATGCCGATCCCATGATTTTAGATATGGCTGCGGCACCGGGCTCAAAGACCACTCAACTGGCGGCTTCGATTAGCAATAAAGGACTGATCTTGGCTAACGAGATGTCGGCCAGTCGGGTTAAAGTACTGCACGCTAATTTAGTACGATGTGGGGTTTATAATACCTGTATGACTCAGTTTGATGGGCGAAAACTGGGGGCTCGTTTATCCGGACTTTTCGATTTTGTCTTATTAGATGCGCCCTGTGGCGGTGAAGGTACCATTCGAAAAGATGTTTATGCTCTGCAAGATTGGCAATTAACCAAAGTTGAAGAAATCGCGAAACTGCAAAAACAATTAATAGGAACTGCCTATCAGTGTTTAAAACCGGGTGGACGATTGGTTTATTCGACTTGCACATTATCACCAGAAGAAAACCAGCAAGTGGTTTTACACCTGGTTGCCGAGACCGATGCTCAAATTGAACCATTACACGATTTGTTTAGAGGCGCAGAGCAATCAGTAACCGACGAAGGTTTTTTACATGTACTACCACAGATCTACGACAGTGAAGGATTTTTTGTCGCCGCACTAACTAAGCCAGAAACCAGTGAAACAGATTATTACACTGCAACAGAAAAAACACCTTTTTCACCGATAAACAAAAACACCTTGAAACAAGTAAGCCAATATTATGCCAGCCACTTTGGTTTTAATTTATCCAATCTGCAAATGGCCATCAAACAAAGAGATAAGGAAGTCTGGCTATTTCCTAAAAGATTTGACGATATCAGTGGGGTGGTTCGGCTCAATCGCTCCGGGATAAAACTGGCCGAAATTTATCCTAATAAAATACGTTCGAGCCATGAATTTGTGTGTTGTTTTAGTGACAAAATCAGCACACAAAAAGTTGCGCTCAATATTAAACAAGCAGAAGACTTTTATAAAGGGCGCAATATTGATATAGCAGAACACTCATTAAAAGACGGTGAAGTGATCCTGACCCTGAATGGACATTCAATCGGTTTAGGTGGATTAAGAAAAGGCAAGATAAAGAATCAATTGCCAAGGGATTTGGTTCGGGATCAAATTCAGTTTTCTTAATAAATATTAGGGCCTGTTGAACTATGAAAGATCAACAGGCCCTAAGCTTCACTAAATTTTCACTCGTTATTCTTGGCTAAAACACTTACTCTTGAGATTGATATCAAACTAATAAAACAATAGGGTAAACAGCAATGGCAGCTCGCGGCAATTTTAA
>CAZOBX010000337.1:2580-5757 GCA_964578045.1 uncultured Kangiella sp.
CTCACGACTCGGTTTCATACTGGCGTCAGCTGGTTCGGCGGTTGGTTTGGGAAATATCTGGAAATTTCCCTTTGAAGTGGGAGCCGGCGGAGGTGCGGCATTTTTACTTATCTACCTGGCTTTTGCATTCATATTGTGTTTTCCGGTGATGACTGCAGAAATAGCCATTGGCCGGCATACCCAATCTAGCCCAGTGACCGCCTTTAAGAAAATGGGATTTTCCCGATGGTCTGGCATTGGTTATCTCGGTTTGGCGTCAGGCCTGCTAATCTTATCCTTTTATAACGTGGTTGCCGCCTGGTCGTTTGGCTATTTTTTTGAAATGCTGCAGGGTCATTTTGCAATTGGCGATCAATTTTCGGTGTATACCGCAAACTGGATAAAAATCGGACTCTATGCATCGATTTTTATGTCAGCCACTGCTTTTATTGTGAGTCGCGGGGTATCCAACGGCATCGAGCGAGCGGCAAAATTATTGATGCCGACTTTGCTGGTCATTATCGTCGCACTCATTTTTTATGCCCTTTCCTTGCCCAACGCCATGATTGGTATTAAGCACTATCTGATCCCGGATTTTTCCAAAATTAATCCCAGCGTTGTTTATAGCGCGCTAGGACAGGCTTTCTTTTCATTGTCCCTAGGAATGGGCGCGTTAATTACTTTTGGTAGTTATGTAAAAAAAGATACTAACCTGGTTACCGCCGCGGCCATTATTACCTTTACCGATGTTTTTATTGCTTTTTTGGCGGGTTTGATGATGTTTCCTTTTGTCGCTTATGTGACTCAAGGTGATACAACGGCTATGAGTTCTATTTCAGGTGAAGAGACCTTTATTTTTGAGACGTTACCCAATGTTTTTAAGTCTTTGGGAGATATTTTAGGTATTGTCATCGGCAGTTTATTTTTCTTATTGCTTTCGTTTGCGGCGCTTACCTCAACCATTTCATTGTTAGAGGTTCCTACTGCCTTTCTGGTTGATGAGAAAAAGATAACTCGAACAAAGGCAACCTGGAGTGTTGCGGTGCTAATTTTTCTTATTGGCATTCCTTCGTTACTCGGCCATGGCGCCTCCACCTTTTTTGGCGAATTTATTCAATTACCCAATAACGATAGCCCTATCGGTTTTATGAGTCTGGTCAGTCTGGTGGGTGGCAGCACTTTCTTGTCTTTAGGTGGTTTTTTAATATCCGTATTTACCGCTTTCGTTTGGCGAAAACATAATTTTGATCAGGAAATCAAGATTGAAAATGAAACCTCCTTAAGTCGCTGGCTAAGAAATTACGTACATTTTGCTATTCGATATGTTTGTCCAGTAGTGCTAGGGGTGATCTGCATGACTACAATTTTGGATAATTATTTCGGTATTTCTTTTTTGTAACAATTATATCAATTGGTAAATTACTAGGAATAGGAGAAGAATAATGAAAGTTATGGTTTATAGTTTATTTTTTTATGTTTTCGGTTTTTCAATCGTTAACGCGGCAGAGCAAAAATCATTAGAGCAACAAGTGATTCAAACAGAAACTAATTTTGCAAAAACCATGAAAGATCGAAATTTTGAAGCATTTAAATCATTTTTATCTGAAGAAGCAATTTTTCTTTCCGGCAAAAAAAAGCATCGAGGTAAACAGCAAATTGCTGAACTATGGCAAACTTATTATAAAGACAAAGAAGCCCCTTTTTCCTGGAAACCGGAAACGGTGGTGGTTTTAGATTCGGGTAAATTAGCCTTGAGTACTGGACCAGTTTTGAATAATAAAGGTGAATTGAGCGCTTATTACACTTCGACCTGGCGATTGGAATCTGACGGGGTGTGGCGGATTATTTTTGATAAAGGGAATAAGGCTTGTCCTGAGAAATAATGATGATTAATTTTTTACCCTCTCCCCGATGGAGAGGGGACTAAAAACTTAATGAACCTGATGCATCCACCGTTTCATCAAAGGCACAAACATTAAAAATACCACCGCACTAATCACTCCCAACCAGGCAATCCCCGAAAAAGTATCATAATAGGCTTGGCTGGCATTGGTTTGAGTATCCACGCTGGCAAACTTCGCGATAATACCGGCGATGTATTGGGCTCCGGCGCTGCCTAAAAACCAAATGCCCATCATCAAACCCATTAATCGAGGGATTGATAATTTAGTAATCATCGATAAACCAATCGGTGAAATACACAACTCACCGGTAGTCAACAATAAATAGGAAAGCACTAACCAGAACAAATTGACCAAAGTATTCGGTTCCGCTAATTCAATGCCAAAAGCCAACATCGCAAAACCCATTCCCACTTGAAAGATACCCAATACAAATTTCATTGGGGTACTGGGTTCGAGACCTCGACCGGCAAGCCATATCCATAGTTTGGCAAACAAGGGTGCTAATAAAACGATAAAAATCGCATTAAGTGCCTGTAATGTTGAGGCCGGAATTTCGAAACCTAAAACGGTCCTGTCAACCTGGCGCTGAGCAAAAAGATTCATCGAACTACCGGATTGTTCAAAACTTAAGAAAAAAATGACTGATGCCAGCGTCAAACTGAGTGCGGCAAACATTTGTTGTCTTTCTACTTTGCCGGCTTTTTGCAAACAAAACCAGATGACACACAACAAAGTGATCACGCTGATGCTGCCAAGTAACGTACCCACCGCTGCGTGATTTTGTACTAACTGCCAGATCACAAAAACCGATAAAAATAACCCCAGGTAAATGGCGTACTCAAGCCGAATCACCCCTATAAAGGATTGAGTTAATTGTTTGGGATTTGGCGCTTCAGCGACACCTTCTAGTCTGGATTGTCCAATTACAAAGCCTATCAGTCCCAATAACATGCCAATGCCTGCCAAACCGAATCCATAGTTCCAGCCATAGGTTTCACCCAGATAACCGCAAGCGATGGCTGATACAGCCGAACCAATATTGATCCCCATGTAAAAAATAGTGAATCCGGCATCCCGTCTGGGATCATCTTTTTTATAAAGCTTGCCGACAATCGTCGAAATATTGGGCTTCAACATACCAACCCCGACAATGATCAAGGAGATCGAAAAGAAAAAAGTCTGCAATGCGACCTGGTCAATAACGGTGTGGCCATTTTGGTCGACAAATGCCTGTTCACCCTCAAAGGCCATACCAAAATGTCCGAGGGTAAGCAAAACGCCGCCGACAATCACT
>CAZOBX010000338.1:0-5750 GCA_964578045.1 uncultured Kangiella sp.
TCGCCGACAGTCAAATTATCGCAGCAAATGACATTGTTTTTGAAGGACAGGTCAGCAGCGAAACTGCAGAGCAAATTGACTCACTGGGTCAAGCTCAAAACAATCAACTCGGCAGTGATATGCGCCACCACGAATATCGATTAATCGTAGAATCACTGGCAAAATGTAATGGCAAGAAAAAAGAAGTCGCTGAGCAGTTAGGCATTAGTGCCAGAACTTTACGTTACAAAATAGCCAGCATGCGTGAAGCTGGTTATAGCATTCCAGATAAAAAATCTCTAGTTTAAGGTAAGCCATATGAAAACTTCTATGCAGACCAATCAATTGTTAGCACAAATGCAACAGCTCAGTAAACTTGCCAAAGCGGGCACTAACGCTGGTATTAATCCTATTGCTAAAAGTGGCAGTGAATTTGGCGATCTATTCAGCAAAGCCATCAATGCGGTCAATCAACAACAAATGGAAGCCGGTAGACTCGCCAATCAGGTTGAAACCGGTGATGGCGGTGTCAGCTTGGTAAAAGCGATGATCGCTTCACAAAAAGCGGGCATTGCATTTCAGGCGACTTTGCAAGTAAGAAATCGAGTGGTTTCTGCGTATCAAGACATTATGAATATGCCGATTTAAAAGATTAGTTACTAGCGGCGGGTTACGAGTTTTGAGCAAAAAAAGTATTAGATAATCCCTCAATTGTAGAGGTAAAGCTATCGCATCCTGCTATCGCCCCTTACCTACATCCGTGTAGGCAACCTGAATAGATACATCTGGAGAAATAAAAAGTGGAAGAAGTATCAACAGACTTAGTTCCAATTGAGCCTGAATCGTCCGGTATTTTACCGGGCATGAATAGTCTTGCACCTTTGAAACAGGTCGGTATATTGATCGCGATTGCGGCGAGTATTGCACTCGGTGTTTTTATCGCTTTATGGTCGAATGATCCGCCGATGAGGCCGTTACCCAATCTGGAAGCAGAAGCTTCGATGGATGTCATCAATTACCTGGAGCAGGAACAAATACCTTATCAAGTTTCAACCAGCGGACAGATCTTAATTCCTCAATCACGTTACAAAAGAATACAAATGGAATTAGGCGCTCAGGGAGTTGTTTTAGAGGATGCCAGTCGCCGTTCCTATCTGGACAAAGATACCGGGTTTGGCGTTTCTCAGCGAATGGAAAAAGCCCGTTTGTTACGCTCCCAGGAAATGCAACTTAAATCAACCTTAGAACAATTTAACGGTGTTCGTGCGGTTAAAGTGCATCTGGCGATCCCGAAAGAAACATCGTTTATTAAAAATCGTCGCAAATCCAGCGCTTCTATTTTATTAAATCTTTATTCCAGAGGGGCAATTTCTGAACAACAAAGTGACGCGATGGTTGATTTGGTGGCAGGCAGTATTCCCAATATGGAACGAAGTCAGGTGACCATTACCGATCAGTATGGGCGTTTATATCATTCCGGGTCAATGAGTAAGAGACAAAGAGAAAGCTCCCGAGAACTGAATATTGTCAGGGAAAGACAAGATGAAATTCGTAGTCGCATTGAACAGATCTTAACCCCAATTGTTGGCGCAGCGGCATTCACGGTACAGGTTAATCTGGATATGGATTTTACTCAGACAGAACAAACCATGCAGACATTTAACCCTGACTTGCCAGCGATCCGCAGCGAAAGAACCATCGATGATTCGCGTAGCTCCGGCTCTGCTCAGGGAGTGCCCGGCGCGTTATCGAATCAGCCGCCCGGCAATTCAACCATTCCCGCTAACGCTGTTGGCGGCAACCAGAACCCGAATTCTTCTGTTGGTAATAGGCGAGTAGAAGCGGAAAGAAATTTTGATCTGGATACCACTATCAGTCATATTTTACCTCAGGTAGGAATTGTCAATCGAGTGAGCATTTCGGTGGGTTTGGATTACGTGGATGACCCTAATAATGCCGGTCAAAAAATTCCCCGTGCTGCACCTGTTATGGATCGTATTAATCGATTGATTCAGGCGGCGGTTGGGTATAGTGTACAAAGAGGCGATTTGGTCAGTGTTGAATCTTTTCCATTTGTGACCGGCGAAACATTACCCCCGCCAGCGCCACTGGCCTTTTATGAGCAAGAATTATTTCAATCATTAGTTAAACCGATCATCGGCCTAATTTTAGGTTTAGTATTAATTTTTGTAGTTCTAAAACCGGCGTTTAGCAAACTGTCTACGGCTCCGACTCAACTGGTGGAGGCCAAAAAAACAGCCGACGATGACTTTGATGATTTAGGCAGCGGACTGGCTGGTGGTGAAGGGTTAGCTGGCGACCAGGTAACCTTAAGCGGTCATGAAAATCTGGAACTTCCTCCGCCCACCGTTGGAGAAATTAAAAAGTTAGAGCAAGCAAAAGGTGTGGTCAGTAATAATCCGACTTTGGTGGCGCAATTGGTTAAAGGGTGGATCGAAGAAGATGGCTGAAGATAAATCAGGAAAAAAAATCAGCGGAGTAGAAAAAGCCGCGGTATTGTTGCTGTCCCTGGGGGAGCAAACTGCTGCTGAAGTTTTAAAACATATGGGTCCTAAAGAGGTGCAGCTGTTGGGCATGAGCATGGCGTCACTCAAGAATATCGGCAAAGGCACCGTCGAAGAAGTTGTCGATGAATTTTTGGAAAAGGTCGAAGAGCAAACGGGCATTGGAATAGGCACGGAAGATTATATTCGCAGCACTTTAAAAGCCGCGCTAGGTGATGACAAAGCGGGCGGAATTATTGACCGAATTTTAGCCGGTGCGAATACCAAGGGGTTAGACACGCTTAAATGGATGGACCCACGCTCGGTGGCTGATGTAGTGCGTTTTGAACATCCTCAGATCCAATCGATTATTCTTTCCTACCTGGATCCGGACCAGGCCGCAGAGGTATTAAAACTTTTGCCGGAAAAAGTCCGTATTGACCTAACCATGCGAATTGCCGCATTGGAAGCGGTGCAACCGGATGCGTTGCAAGAACTTAACGACATTATGGAAAAACAGTTTACCGGCAGTGGTTCGACTCAGGCCCATGAGATTGGTGGGGTCAAAAAAGTAGCCGATATCATGAACTTTATGGATGGTACTAACGAAGCACTTATTATGGATTCGCTCAAAGAAACTGATGAAGATCTGGCCCAGCAAATTCAAGACTTGATGTTTGTATTTGATAATCTTGAGCAAGTGGACGATCGAGGCATTCAGGCACTTCTCAGAGAAATTTCTACCGATACTTTAATTGTCGCGTTAAAAGCTTGTGAAGAAGCCATCAAAGAAAAAATATTTAAGAACATGTCCAAGCGAGCAGCCGAACTTATGCGGGATGATTTAGAAGCTATGGGACCGGTTAAACTCAGTGAAGTGGAATCGGCGCAAAAAGAAATATTAACCATCGCCAGACGGATGGCAGAATCCGGTGAAATTGCGTTGGGTGGTAGTGGTGAAGAGATGGTTTGATAATAGCTACAAGCTACAAGCTACAAGCTATGAGCTAGAAAAATTAATGAGACAATCATGGTACTAAAAGCGAAATCTGAAACCCCGATCAAACCGATGAGAAATGTCAAAGGATATCAATCCTGGTCGTTGCCTTCGATTGATGCGGAAGAAGGAAAAATATTTCGTCAACCGGTGGAAGAAGAGCCGGAGGTCGAAGAAAAAACCGAAGAATTAATTACCGCAGAAGCTTTGCAAGCCATCAAAGATCAAGCTTATACTGAAGGATTTGAAAAAGGTCGACGGGAAGGATTGCTTTCTGCAAAAGATGAAATCGATCATAAAACCAAATTGTTGAATAGTCTTTTGAGTCAGCTAGGTGAGCCGTTGCAACAATGTGGAGAACAAACTCAACAAGAATTGTTAGAGTTGGTCTTTGCCATTTCTCGCCAAATCGTTCGTCGCGAACTAAAGCAAGATCCTACTCAGTTGATAGCAATTATCAGAGAAGCATTAAAATTATTGCCGATCGGATCCAAAAATATTCAAATATTGCTTCATCCTGATGACGCTTCAATTGTCAGAGAAGTGCTATCCATTAATAAAGATTCGCTAGATTCAAGATGGCAATTGGTTGGTGAGCCATCAATGGAACGAGGTGGCTGCTTATTAAAAACCGATAATTCCAAAGTGGACGCATCGGTTGACCGCCAAATCGCGGTAATGTTTAGCCGACTAGTCGGTGGACAACGCGCAGGCGAAGAAAGTGAACGTGGATAATAATCTTCTGTTAAGCGATAAGAATCTGAGTGAATTTATCCGTCAGCAGAGGAAAAACGTTGAAAGGGTTAATTCTATCGTGGTCGAAGGACGATTAACCCGGATGATCGGTATGACACTGGAGGCAGTAGGATGTAGCGTTAATGTTGGCGAAAGATGCCAAATTGAAACCAACTCGGGCCAGCTGGAAGATGCCGAGGTAGTTGGTTTTTCGGAAGATAAAATCTATCTTATGCCCATTGGCAGTATCCATGGACTCGGCCCCGGCGCCAGGGTTATTCCCAGTGGCCGAGCGGCTGAAATTCCGGTAGGCAATGCTTTGTTGGGCAGAGTTCTGGATGGTCAGGGACAACCCATTGACGGAAAAGGACCGGTACATTGTGCGACAACTCGGCCGCTGGCAGCAGCAACCATTAATCCACTAAATCGCCGTGCTGTAACGGAAGCTCTTGATGTCGGTGTGCGTTCGATTAATTCGGTGCTGACTGTGGGTCGTGGTCAAAGAATGGGATTAATGGCCGGCAGCGGAGTAGGTAAAAGTGTATTGCTTGGCATGATGACGCGTTTTACCGAAGCTGAAATCATTGTAGTGGGATTAATCGGCGAGCGGGGCCGTGAGGTTAAAGAGTTTATTGAACAAATTTTGGGAGAAGAAGGTCTTGGGCGAGCCGTCGTAGTGGCGGTGCCAGCGGATAACTCACCGCTGATGAGAATTCAAGGTGCGATGGCGGCAACGACTATCGCTGAATATTTCCGCGATCAGGGTAAAAATGTGTTACTGCTGATGGACTCCCTCACTCGTTTTTGTCAAGCACAGCGGGAGGTGGCTTTGGCCATTGGTGAGCCGCCTGCTACCAAAGGATACCCACCATCTGTTTTCGCCCGCTTACCACAGTTGGTTGAACGCGCGGGCAATGGCGGCAAAAATCAAGGATCTATCACCGCCTTTTATACTGTTTTGGCAGAAGGAGACGATCAGCAGGATCCCATTGTTGATGCCTCCAGAGCGATCCTTGACGGTCACATCGTATTATCGCGGGAATTGGCAGATTCTGGCCACTACCCAGCGATTGATATTGAAGGTTCAGTCAGTCGAGTGATTAACCAAATCACCAGTGAAAGCCACCGGGATGCCATTGGTCAGCTTAAATACCTTTACTCCAGCTATCAACAAAATAGGGATCTGATCACCGTTGGGGCTTATCAAAAAGGCACCGACCAGCTTATTGACGATGCCATTGATAGTATGCCGCGTATTCGTTCATTTTTATGCCAAAACCTGAATGAAAAGGTCGATATGACAGACAGCATTGATGAATTACAGCAAATGATGACGCAATAACTGGTTTTGTCTACTAGACTTATACCCCAAGTCCCGTTCGCCCTTCGGCTCTTTCTAATTAGCAGTATTGAGGTGCAAAGTGAATTCTTCTAAAAGATTAAAACCGATCAAGAAGTTAGCGGACAACAAGAAAAAGGTTGCCGCTCAAAGTCTGGGCAAGTCGGTTGAGCAAAGCAAGCACCAGCAAGACAGG
>CAZOBX010000339.1:0-5727 GCA_964578045.1 uncultured Kangiella sp.
GACATTGGCGTCTCGAAACCGATAGATAGACTGCATCGGGTCGCCCACCAGAAAAAGGCTTTTATGACTGCTCGCATCCCATCCCGCAGTTAACAATTCGATCAATCTAATTTGAGGAGATGAAGTATCTTGAAATTCATCGACTAATATATGTTCGATTTGATAATCCAAAGCCAGTGCTACATCAGTAGGTGCATCTTCGCAATCCAGAGCATTCAGCGAAGACAAACTTAATTCATTAAAATCAAGAATATTAAATTCCTGAAAAACCAGCTTTAAGTGACTGGCCGCTATTGGTAATAACTGGATAACCGACTGAAGCACTGGATTTTCAATCGCCGACTCAATATTGTCTGGCAATAGACGGATTTCATTTAAAGCCACAGCCAATTCTGGAATATTGGATAAATCCGTTAAGATTTCCTTTAAAATATTTTTGTGATGAGTAAATTCTGCAGCCTGTTGCTCGTTGTCAGCATCTTTGGCTATTGGAAAACCGTTATTTTTTGTCGGGCTTTTATAAAAAGCAGGTTTCGACTTATTGGAAGTTAACATCATTTCAGCGATGGCTTTCCACAACACCAGATCGGAATCAAGGGGATAACCAATGGCTTCAACTTGTATGGTTGCCAGTAAATTACTGAGTTTACATTTTTCATTATTTTGTAAGACCTTAGAAGCTTGCTCTAATAACGGAGGTAATTCAGCAATAATATTAGTCGGAAATATGCGGTAGACCGACTGCAACTTTTCTTCAATAATAATATTAAGTGACTCAAATAACTGCTCACATGTCAGTTGATGATCCTGGGCGGATATCCGTCCTAACCATTGCATTCGTTTGGCCAATAGCTGAGCAATTAAATCTGTTACTTGTTTTAAATTATTGTCTTTATGGATCAATAAAGTTTTGATATTTTCAGCAACCTCATCGTTATTTTTTATCGACGCTAACATTCTTTCCGCCGCCAAAATATAATAACGAGAGGCTTTTTCTTCAATCGCCGGAATGGTCCCGGTTTGTGATAACAAAGGTAGTGAGCTGCTCAAGCTCGCAGACAGCGCATCGATGGTGTAAATATTCAGTCGACCTGGATTAGCGATTAAATTCCAGCCTTGCTGTTGATCGACATGTAAAACAGCTTTAGCTAACTTCCATCTAGCAAGTTCATGGCTACTGTGTGGCGCTTCCAGCTGGGCTAATAATAAAGCACTCACGACTCTTTCGCGCATTTCAGCGGCCGCTTTTCGGGTAAAAGTGATAGCCAAAATACTTTCCGGCTTTTGAACCGATGCAAGTAGCGCCAAAATTCTTTGGGTGAGTAGCTCCGTTTTACCCGAACCTGCTGGTGCTTGCACAATAAAGGATTCAGTTATATTGAGCAGCTCTTCACGGATGGGTTGATCAATCACCTGGCAATTTGAGCTAGACATTTGTGCCCCCGTCTTCAGTCGATAGGGCTTGCAGTTTTATTTCGTTTTGTTCAGTATCATTCTCAGGTTGCTGCTCGTTAATCCGACAAACCGCTTTATAATCACAGTACAAACAGGATTGGATTTTATCTTTGGGTGCTACTGGCATATATCCATTCGAAATTCCCACCGCCATTCGCGCTAATGATTTTTGCCACTGCTCGACTAAATCATCAAAGTCTTTGATGTTACTCTCTTTTAGTGCAACGGATTTTAGTTCATTCAGGTAATGATCTTCTTTGGTGATCTGATTGTCTTCAGATTTAAAGCTTAATCCCGTTTGAGCCACCTCCCCGGTTTTTAGTCTGGCATAGTTTAGTCCGGAAATGTTTTGATCCCTCATTGATAAAACATAGGCTGGCATTTGCGCTTCTGTTGGCCTCACTCCAAACCAGTTTTTTACTTCAGTTTTTCCGCTCTTATAATCGATAATTTCAATCTGGCCCTTGTCATTACTGTCAATCCGGTCAACCCGAAACTTTAAACTTAGTTGTTCGATATCTAAAGCATATTCCGCTTCAAGCTGTTTGATCTTAAAATCAGATCGATGTTTTTCGATAGTCAGCCATTCCAGAATAAGTGCCGCTAGTTTGTTTAACTCGAGTTCAATAATTTCTGACTCAGTAGTGGCCAATAGAAAAGCCTGGTGTTTTTGCATAGCGCTCTGCAGTGATTCAAGTACCAGTTGCTCCAACTGAGTTGAAGACATTGCCAACAGGTTCTTTTGAGAGCCAAGCACTTGCCAGATGATTTCCATGGTTTCGTGCAGCCAGCTACCTTTGGTTTTGGGTTCAACGCCAACTTCCGGCATTTGGTAACCTGATAATTTTAACTGAAAAGTTGCGATGGACTTAAAAGGGCATTTAGCATAATCACTTAATAGATAAGCCCCACCTCGTATTTCGACACTCGATAAATCAATATCAGAATCATTGGTCCAGATGTAATCGGACTCTAGGATACTGTCTGCCATTTCTTCAATAAAATCGACCTCCTCACTTAAGGACAAGTGGGTGAAGAATGGTGCTGTCGCCAGCGTATTAGTAGAATCGCTAGTGCTTGACGTTACAATGATGTGTTTGGCCGAATTCAGCAAACTATTGGACAGGTCTCGTGCATACTCATATTCCCTTTCTGCCGAACTACCAGGCATATTTTTCTCTCGTTGTAGCTCTAAAGGTAAAAAAGGATTGATCTTATTTTTTTGAGGCCAGTTGCTACTATTAAAACCGACCACCAGTAAATGGTCAAACTGCAATCCACTCGCTTCTAGAATACCTAGAATATGAACATTGGTTCTATCACTGGCAATTTGAAAAGTCAGTTGCTTGGCTGATTGAGTGAGAAAATCAAGCGCATCTTTTGCAGGGATTCTTTCATAAAAATCGCTTAATAAGGAACAATCACCCATCATTCCAAGCAATGTAGTTTTAGCCTGAATTTCAAATTCATCCAAACTTGCTGATTCAGCCCAACCCCATATTGACAATCTCTGCCTCCACAGCTCGATATGTTGGTCAACAGGTAGCTGCTTGCTATTTGTTTTTTCAACATTTTGTAACCGTGTCTTTAAAATGGTGAGTTTATCGCTACTATCTTGCTCTTCAATTGCTTTTAACAAAAAGCTTATCGAATAATTTTTTCGCGCATTTAGACACTGCTGATGTAAGAAAAATTGAACCTCACGCCGTGAGCTTGCCCAATCAATAAAAGGTGTGTTTTTGAGAAAATGTAATTCTTCCAGGCTAATGCGGCCAACTTTTAAATTAAGCAATAATAAACCCGTTTTAACCAAAGGCTGGTCCAAGAGTGCAAAGCCCGCAGATACGTTATATTTTGGTTTACTTAAGGGGACCCAGGGTTTTAATTCTTCAGGCTGAAAGACATTACTAAATGCACGGTGTACCTCTGCCAGTTGACTAGCCAATTGTTCGACAACAATACCGACACAACCGCCTTCCTGTTGATATTTTTTGGCATATTCTGCAGCAAATGTGAGTTCTTGTTGCTGGCTTGAAAACCTTAGCTGACAGGCGTTTTGTACCGGTGTTTGAAAATCATAATGTTCAACCTGGACCTGATTAGCTTCTAAGCGATCAATAAAATCTTGCTGAAGTGGCGTGAGTTGGTTAAAACCGACTAGCAAAATATGCTCGGGTAAACTAGGTAACAAACTATCGAGATGTTGGCGAATAACATTCAGCGCGGCAAAAGCCGCAATCAATTTTTTTTCTTTGCAGAAAATCTGAAGCTCTGCGATCCAGTCTCTAAAATAGTCAATTTCGGTGGTTTGATTTGATGGTATATCGTGCAAATCAAGATCCCATTGGATTAAATTTTGATAGGCTTCTAACACTTTATTAGCGACCCCAGAAGGATTGGTCAAGGTCCAGGCGGATTCCTTACGAATCAGTTTTTCCAGCCAGGATTTCATCGCCAGATTAGATAACCTTTTGGGAAGTGTTTGGCTGAAAGATAGTTCAGACCATAAATCGTCTAGCCATTGCGAAAAGGAGCGTACATCGATGGACTCAATGACCTGATTTTCAGCTAATTTTGACAATTGACCAGAATAGATAGCCTTTTGAGTGCGGGCATTAGGCGTCAAGATCAGGGTCTGACTGGTAATTAAAGGAGAAAGCTTGGCGAAATCAAGCAAAAGCGTCATACCGGTTAGTCACTCCTATCAGATCTTATTATTAAATTATGCGGACTAATTAAAGGCCCTTCTGCCATGTCCTCTCCCTGTAGTAGAGTGGCCTAAGCCCCCTCTCGTTGGAAGCTGAGGGTTCCCTCAGGGACCTACTTTTGGTAGCATAGCTTACATGGATGTAGACCATTATAGCAATTGCCTAGAGGTCTAAATGCTCAAATGTGTTGATATTGTTAAGCGTAGAATAATTTATTTTTTAACACACTGAATAGTTACAGTTATAGTAACTAATGTTGTTGAATAACAGATATTTTCAACGAGCAAGCATCAGGATGCAAGCGAAATCGCCACATTGCCATTCGAAACTTTTTGAGATGCACAAATAAAAAAGGCAACCTCTTGCGAAGTTGCCTTTTCTAATCTTCTTTCAATCTGTCCCAGTATAGTCCTTTGCCAGTTCCTTATGGCTCCCTTATATCGTCCGACTCCTCCTGCGAGCTTATCCGTCTGCTCTAGTCGCTTAATCCTTAAAGCACTTTCCCTGTTTGACTCATCCCTGTTGCACAATCCCTCGTGCTCGTCCATTCCTTAGAAGCTCCATCTTCTGCTTTCCTTAGTTTCGGCGCTAATTCCTTGTCGCCAATTCGTTCCAAATTGAATATTTATCCTTAAAATTTCCTTTATACGCTTTGACCAATTATTCCTTAAATTTGTCCTTTTACACTTATATTCCTTTCTTAGTGGTTGCTCCTTCAACAGCGCTTCCTTGTCCTTTTATCCTCAGGACGTAGTAAATTGTAGATTAAACGTCATTTATCTCAAGGTAGTCTTAATGTGAATTTTAACAAAGCGACACTCTCACTATTCTGAATCCTAAAATAAACAACTACATTTCAACGTGTTAGTGTAATTTAGTTCCATTTAAAAGTGCCATCTCTGACACAGCTTTAGGCAATCTCTCACAAGCTTGTGAGAGATCTCGCACATGGGTAGTAGCTTTTAACTCGGTTCCATATAAAGCCTAGCCAGACCTATTTAACCTCAACTCTGGATAAGAGTAGCCAGTAATCCCTTAAAGCATCCGATTAAATAAAGGCTCATCTGCCTGTATCAGTATTTTGGCGACTATCAAGGCAAGTTTGTGCGTTAATAGTGAGCGATTGAAAGCAAAACCTAACGCGGAGAGTCGCCAAAATACTGATGCCGGATGGCTGCTCTTATCCTGAGTTGAGGTTAGTTGCATTCATTTGATTTACCAGAACCGCTATACGAAACAACCGGTAGTGATATACTAATTCTGATAAATCGATTGAATTACCATGCGCACTCCCTACTCCAGTCGAGTTTTGAACCAACTGAACCAGCTATAAGGAAACGAAACTATATGGCCATCATTAACTGTCCATCCTGTAACCAGAAAGTATCTGATAAAGCCACAACCTGCTCAAACTGTCACTACGATTTTGTCAAAAAATCCACTTCTGAGGGGCTTACTGAAGAGCAGCTCGCTTCCAAAAAACATTTAGCTCATATCAAGAAAAAATATTCACTACAGATGCAGGCTATGACTGGCATCATTTTAGTGCTAATGGGTGCAAGCT
>CAZOBX010000340.1:0-5727 GCA_964578045.1 uncultured Kangiella sp.
GGGTATCATCTGTCGGCAATTTAAACCGTTTGTTTGGCTCGATAAACACTAAAATTTCGTCGTCTTCTTTTAGCCTTTCGATTAAAAATTCGCTTGCCACTCCTTTACGAATCGCTTTTTCATTAACCGACTCCTTGAGAGCGACAGTTATATGGGCTTCCTCTTCATTGGCCTCTATGCTGGATGATATCGAATAAATTCTCGGTTTAATTGGCTTTAATAAATCAACCAATTGTTGGGCTTCTAACTGAACTGGCGCTAACGCAATGACGTCAAGGACCTGATGATGTTTTATATAGACCGAATAATCAGAATTAATCGTATCGGAAAGCTGACTGGCGCGAACCTGGTCAGTCGCTGCAACCAACGCTTCATACGCCTGAACAAAACTCTTACTAATCAAAGTAAATTCTAAATTTTCGAGCAACGCTTGCCGAAGTTCAATGGTGTCTCCTTTTAAGGAAATAAATTGCTCGCCATCCAGACCGGTCAAATTCAAAATTTCATCAACAGACTGCGCATTATTCTTCGCCCATATTCCGATGGAGTCACCTGGCAAATATTTGATGCCGGAATTTTCCAAGGAAATTTCGATATGATGGACGCATTTATCCGATCCCTTAGCGGTTATTTTTTGATTGGATAATACCGTCGCCACAAATGGATTTTGTTTAGTAAATTGAGCCGTATCTGCCTGTACTTTAATCACTTTTGATGGCACCTGCGAACCGGAGACTGATTCGACCGGTGATATTAGCTCTTCAGCTTTTTGCGCGAGTGACTCTACCCACTGGCTAACATCGAGCTCATAATCAAGGTCACAATCGACTCTTTCTAGTAACGATTTAGAACCTAGTTTAATAAAAGCCTGGTCAAAGTCTTTGCCTGTTTGGCAAAAATATTCATAGCTGGAATCTCCGAGCGATAGAACGGCATGTTGGACATTATCTAACTTGGGTGCACGTTTACTTTTTATAAAATCATAAAAATCAATCGCATCATCCGGGGGCTCGCCCTCTCCGTGAGTCGAAATAACCAACAAAATCAGCTGATATTTGGCCAAACTTTTTGCTTCAAAATTATTTAGATTTGCCAACTCGACCGCCAATCCGGTTTTATCCAATCTATCAAAAAGTGATTCGGCAATTTTTTGAGAATTTCCCGTTTGCGATCCAAAAAGTACCAACGTTTTTAAAGTCACTGCACTTGACTTGACCGAATTCGACTGGATTTCAGCCTGATGCTCTATCTCATCTAGGGACCGATCGCGTCGCCCCTTAGCTAGTCCGCTGCAATAACCGCTTAACCACAAAAGCTCCTGACTATCAAAAGCGTGCACAGCATCCAACAACTCTGTTGACACCGGTTGGATATTTACTGGAAAATTAACTTTCTTGTTCACAATATTCTATTCAGAGATTAATAGTTAGTTAGGATATTGGCTTTATTGGGTGCAATTGACCACTAATTAACGGCTATTTGGGAATAACCTTTGGGAATAGCACAATAAATCTTTCGTTCTAACCCCATAGAAATTAAGCTAATAGGCGAACCAAGTTCAATCTTCGATACAAGAATTTGGCTAATCATTTCTCGTCGTGATAAAGTAACACTTGGCGTATAAACATTTATGTAGGTAGTTTTCTCTCATGTTTAGTCGGTTTTTTAACAAAGACAGTAAAAAAACTCAGCAAAAAGATGACCTCTCATCCAAACCTGGGTCAAATAGTCTTTTATCTAATCTTTCATCCAACAAGTTAAAAGCAATCATCGTGAGTCTGAATGACGCCGAATCTATATTTGCCAGAGCGGGTTATAGAATGGAACAGTTGGATGTAGAATTTGGTAATGAACAAAAAATAACCCCTCATTTCAAACAATTAGAGCCGGTCAGCGAACAGCAGCAAGATGAGTTATTAGCTGAGTTAAATGACCAACAACTGATAAAATTTATTATTATTTCTCTCAATAAATCTGGCCGCATGCAGTCTCTTTTTGAAAATTCAAAACTTTATTACTATGGTTTAGAAATCGATATTTCTTCAAATCCTTCAGTACGAACTATTTTTAAGCGTAAAGATAGTATGGCAGAAGTGATCCCGATTAAGCCCAACCTATAAGTAAGAATAAACACCCGGTAACATAATTCTTCGCCAATTTAGGATGAAAATCGGCATAATTAACGGATTATTTTATAACTCGTTGAATTAAGACATGACCCCAAAAAACACCCTGAGTATTATTATTGCTTCACTGTTACTGGCCGCCTGCCAATCAAATACACTAATTATCGCCGAGCAGCCCGTTCAAAATGACGCCAAAATATCCTCTATCGCGGAAAAAAATACTCTCGATGATCTGGTAAAACAATATAGTTTGGACTTTTTTGAATTCAGTCCGATCAGTGCCACTTTTCAGGGCTTGCGCGAATACAACGATAAATTCGGCCCTGTTATCAGTCAACAGAATCGCGATAAGAGTTTAGCATTTGAAAATAAATACCTGAAAAAAATCAACGCGTTAGACGCAAAGAATCTGGCCGGACAAGATTTGCTCACTTATAAGATATTTAAGAGTGCACGGGAAAGTAATATCGAATCGAGTCAATTTCCCCTATACCAGATCCCGATAAATCAAATGTCCGGCATGCATAATTTTTATGCTGTTTTAGGCTCAGGCGAAAGCGCTCAGCCTTTCGACAATGAGGAAGATTATCGAAATTTCATCAAACGAAGTGAAGGATTTGCCCGCTGGATGGACAGCGTCATCCTCTCTATGAAAGAAGGCATGCAGAGTGGCGTTATCCTGCCCAAGGCCATCGTAATAAAACTAATCCCCCAGTTAAAAGTTCATTTAGTCGAGAACATCCATGACAGTGTATTTTATGGACCCCTTAACAGCCTACCGGAAGATATGGATGTCACTTCGCGGATGCGGTTGAGCAATGATTATGAAGCTAGTATCAAGGAGGTCATTATTCCGGCCTACCATCGAGTACACCGATTTCTGGTTGAAGAGTACTTGAGTAATACCCGTTCCACTTTCAGCTTGTCAGAACTACCTAATGGTAAGGCATGGTACGAATTTATGATTAAGACTCATACTACGCTACCGCTGACCGCAGAAGAAATTCATAAATTTGGATTATCTGAAGTCTCCCGTATTTTGGCAGAAATGAAAAAAGTTAAACAAACGGTCAAGTTCAATGGTGATATGCCAGCATTTTTTGAGTTTTTAAGAACCGATCCTCAGTTTTATTTTGAAAAACCACTGCAATTAATTCAGGCTTATGAAGATACTAAGACGAGGATTGACGCCACTTTACCTAAACTGTTTGAAGTCTTTCCAAAAGCCGACTATGTGGTTAAGCCAGTACCGGAATTTCAGGCTGCCTCTTCCGCAGGGGCATCATACCAATCACCGGCACCCGATGGTTCAAGACCCGGCGTTTTTTATATCAACACCCATAATATGAAGTCACAACCAAAATTTATCATGGAAACGTTATCCATTCATGAAGCGGCGCCCGGCCATCACTTTCAAATTGCCATACAACAAGAAATCGAAGGATTACCTGATTTCAGAAAATTCGGTGGGTATACGGTTTTCAACGAGGGATGGGCACTCTATGCAGAAAGTCTGGGCAAAGAACTAGGCCTATTTACCGATCCCTATATGTGGTATGGACGTCTGGTGGACGAACAGCTTAGAGCCATGAGACTCGTTGTGGATACCGGCTTACATTCATTTGACTGGTCCAGGGAAAAAGCAATCGAGTATATGTTAACCAATTCCTCAATGGCTCGCTCAGATGTAGAGGCAGAAGTTGAAAGATATATTGTTATTCCAGGACAAGCCCTGGCTTACAAAATTGGCCAACGAAAAATCCGTCAATTAAGAGAAAAAAGTGAGCAAACTCTTGGTGATCAGTTCGATATCAAGAAATTTCATACTGAGTTGTTGATCGATGGCAGTTTACCTATGCCTATTTTAGAAGAAAAAATTGATAGCTGGATTAATCGGCAATCAAAGTAAAAGTAAGCATTTGCCAGTAGGCTTTTAGCCTGCTGGCAAAATAATGATCAATCCAGTCGCTGCCACTCATCCTGGTTTCCACCCCAGTCCTTATATTTCTCTTCGCCACCGCGACTTTTCCAGTCAGAATCGATAGTTAAATGAGAACTGATCCCGCCGCGCGGATTACAGTGCATAACTAGCCTTAGTCGATCAGGAGCATAAGCTTCCATCAATTGATCGTAGATAATATTAATCAATCGTTCATAGGAAACGACGATATCTCTCAATTGATAAACATAAAACTTAAGTGCTTTCAGTTCGATGATTGTTTTACCCGGATAAAAGGTTAAATATATTTGTGCAAAATCTGGTTGGGCGCCAACTCCTAAAAAGGTAAATTCTGGTATTTTTACCTTTATCTCATATGCTGACGTGGAAGGATTGGGCAATGCGACCAATAACCCGGCATCTATGGCTTCGTAGGTTCTTACTTTAGTATTCATTTTCAGTCTCTAAATTTAGTTTTTTAGTGGGGTAACAGTTTGAGCGTTGAAATAGTTTATTGAAAAATTAGTTTATCAACCCAGCAAATTAGCTAGGTTTAACATTCAGTAACGATTTATAGCGCTCATTACTTGCATTTACAACAGTAAATATGCTTTTATTCCAGGCCAATTTGCGTTCCACTCTTATTTTGGGGTAATAATAACGCAAATTCGATCGAATTAGGTTTCAAACCATAATAATTACTAGCTATAAGGAAGACTCTTGTGAAAACCAAGCTCACTAAACAGAAATTGATTGCAAGCGCCATATGCCTTGCGTTTGTTGCCTCTTGTGGACAACAAAATTCTAGCGACGAGCAATCGGCGCAAACTCAAAAGGTTGAAAAAACCGAAGTCACCGTCTTAGAGTCGGGTATTGAACTTGCCAATATGGATAAAAGCGTTCGCCCGCAGGATGATTTTTATCGTTATGTGAATGGTACTTGGCTAGACAAGACCGAAATTCCTTCTGACAAATCAACTTACGGTTCTTTTACTGCATTAAGAGACAAATCCCGTCGGGACGTTAAAGCGATTATTGAAGAAACAGCCGAACTGGAAAATGTAGAAAAAGGTTCCGATGCACAAAAAGTTGGCGACCTCTATCGAAGTTTTATGAACGTTGAAAAACTTAATCAATTGGGTATTTCACCTTTGGCGGCAGAATTCGAAAAAATTGATGCCTTGAAAAACCACGATGATATATCGGTTTATTTTGGTGAAAGTCAAATAATCGGCACAGACGCCCCGTTTGGATTTTGGGTCGATAACGATTCGAAGAACCCTACCAGCTATATTACTTTTTTCACCCAATCAGGATTGGGCTTGCCGGACAAGCAATACTATTTCAAGGAAGATGAAAAATCGGTCACTTTACGTGCTGATTATTTACTTCATTTAGAAAAAATGTTTGCCCTTGCCGGACTAAAAGACAGTGCCAACAGAGCGCAAAAAGTAATGGCGTTGGAAACAGCTATTGCGGATCTCCATTGGTCTCGAACAGAACGCCGAGATCGCAGTAAAACTTACAATAAAGTTGAACTAACTAAACTATCAGAAATGACTTCCAATTTTAACTGGGATGCCTATATGAGGCATGCTGGTCTTTCCAACGAAACCAGTGTCATTATTCGAGAAAAATCTTATTTTGAAAAATTCTCTAAAT
>CAZOBX010000341.1:0-5722 GCA_964578045.1 uncultured Kangiella sp.
ACCCAAAGCACTCGCTACGCTCATGGGGCAGGCTCTAACCAAACCACATTCGTCGCACCTAAATTGGCGATATTTTAGCCGCAACAGTGATGAACTATGAAAGATCAACAGGCCCTAGTTCCAAATCAACAATCTGCCATTGATAGGAAGATTGTTTTTTGTTAAATTCAATGCCACTGCTTCATGATTAAGTGAGAATCAATATGAAAATAATTCTAGTCATTGCTTTGGTATTTTTGACAAATCAAGCTCGAGCAGAAGTTAATCTTAGTCAATTAAAACTTCCTGATGGTTTTAAGGTGGATTATTTTGCTAAGGATGTAAAAGATGCTCGGCAACTGGCATTATCTGATTCTGGCATTGTCTATGTGGGTTCTCGAAGCGCTGGCAAGGTTTATGCGCTACTTGATGAAGACAAAGATGGTAAGGCAGATAAACGCTGGCTCATTGCTGAAGGATTAGAAATGCCATCTGGCATCGCCTGGAAAGATGGGGCTCTCTATGTGGCAGAAGTAAGCCGAATATTAAAATTTGTCAATATTGATAAAAATCTGGATAAACCAAAATTCGAAGTATTTTTGGCAGGACTACCCAAAGATAGGCACCACGGCTGGAAATTTTTGCGATTTTCCCCAACGGGTGAGCTAATTTTTCCAATAGGTGCACCTTGCAATGTCTGTGAAATAAAAACCGATATGCATGCCAGAATATTTTCAATTAATATGAAAACAAAAGCGCTGACAGTCATGGCCCAAGGCGTTCGCAACTCGGTAGGATTTGATTTCCATCCAGACACGGGTGAACTTTGGTTTACGGACAATGGTCGTGACATGATGGGGGATGATATTCCTTCAGATGAATTAAATCGGGTGACCAAAATTGGTTCTCATTTTGGTTTTCCTTTTTTTCATGCAGGCAACATTAAAGATCCTACATTCGGTAAAAATAAAAAAGAACAAGATTACGTTCATCCTGTATTACAAACCGGGGCACATGTTGCCAACCTCGGAATACATTTTTATCAGGGTAATATGTTTCCAAAGCTTTATAAAAAACAGTTGTTTGTTGTCGAGCATGGCTCATGGAACCGTAGTAAAAAATCAGGATATAAAATCGGATTGGTCAGCTTAGAGGGTTCAAAAATCTTGAAATATGAACCCTTTATGACGGGGTTCATGCAAAAAGAAACAACCTATGGCCGACCAGTCACTATCGTCGAATTAAAAGACGGCAGCCTGTTAGTCTCTGATGATTATGCCAACGCCATTTATCGCATTTCTTATAGCAAATAATTTACCGCAAATTCTGTTGGATAGGTATAACACATCCGTATCCTAAGCTTTGAGAAAATGGTCTCTATTTTCGAGCTTTAGTTTATTCTACGTTAAGGTAAAGATGAACACGTCTAGTAAAAAGTAACGTATCTGTAGATTGTCGTTCTGAATAGTCTGAATGACCCGATGTCCCCGATTAATCTCGATCGGAAAAAACAAATTGATTTAGAAATTCTTGTTGCTATTGTCGTATTCTTCCTATATAAACTGAACAAACGTTCAAATGCAAAATAAGATGCAGAGATATCTATATGAATCAAAGCCAAAACTCATCAAAGGCGGCGTACATCGCGATAGCGGCATTTTTGACGGTTAATAACCTGGTTTATAACACCTTGCCGATCATTTTAGGCGGCCTTGCGACCCAGCGAGGCTTTGATGAAAGTGAAATCGGTTTTTTAGGTTCGGTATTTCTTGCTGGACAGATGTTGACCAATATCACCGGACCATTGTGGGTCGGAAAGGTCAATTGGAAAATGACGGTGTCCGTTTCAATGGCACTTTGCGCTGTTCTAATGGCCATTAGCGCTCATGTTGATTTTACAATGATCGCGATAACCTATGTAATTGCAGGCGGCATGACCGGCATTGCACTCGCATGTATGTTTTGTCAGATTAGTAATATGGATAACCCTGTGAGGGCTTATTCCATATCGCTGATTGCTCAATGTGTAATCGCCGGGGTGTTGGTAATTGTTTTTCAGTCTTACATTTTGCCTGTCTTTGGTCTCGAGGGGTTAAGTTATTTGATTGCGTTTATGTTTCTAATTTCCATAGCGTTTATTGTGTCTGTTCCAAAAAACCTTGCTACACAGCTTTTATCGAAAGGTAAAAATGAATTAGAAAAACAAGATGTCGCTTTATTTAAAACCAGCTTTTCCTTCTGGGCATTTGTGGGCCTAACAGGGATCGTCATTTATTATACCGGTCAAACCGGCGTTTGGGCATTTGTTGAACGCATCGGTAATTCACGAGGATTTGATGCTGATTTTATTGGAGTTGTTGCCGCAGGCTCGCTGATTCTTTCCGGACTTGGTGCATGGGCCGCCGATATTACCGGAGATAAGTTTGGCAATTTCAAGCCGCTCGTTTTTGGGATTGTCGTTTTTATTATTTCGATGATTATTTTGGCGGTAACGGCAGATAAGTATCTTTACTTCCTTGCGATTATTCTTTATTCCTGCGCTTGGAATTATATGCTTCCGTATCAACTGCTTGTGGTAAAACGCGCCGATAGGAGCGGTACCTATACCTCGATGATCCCTGCGTTTCAGGCGATTGGTTCCGCGCTCGGTCCGGTGAGTATCGGATTGTTGATTGTTGATGGCGGCGGTTATCTTGGCGCTTATTTAATTGCCATAGCGATGGCCATTATCTGTCTTTTATTCTTCTGGGGTGCCCATTTAAATGGACAAAAATCAATCGCTTAAACTTTCTTAATTGAATTAACCCAAAGTTCGCAAAGTTCCTGTGCTTCCATCGCAGTGAAAGTTCCGGATTGAAGCCCGAACTCAAGCCATAAACCATCTTGCAGCGCCGTTAGTCCAATCGCTGCTAGTCTTGGAGTGGTTTTAAGTGGCATTTGTTTATTCAATTCGATAAATATATTTTCCAGGAATCCCTCAAAAGCCTGATTGGCAACGTCGTGCGCCTCTTTGACAGGCGGCGAGCTTTCTATCATGCCCCAAAACACGATCCACGCGCGCAACGTGCGCCGATTCATGGAAATTTTGTCAAAGGAGGTGAACAGAAATTGGGAGAGTTTTTGTTCCGGTGTTCCGTCAACTTCATTCGCAGAATTAATGGCGCGTTCCAGTAGCGATAAAGCCAGCTCCTTATAAGAATCCGCGATCAGATTCTGTAAAGAAGGATAGTGATAGTTAATGAGACCAACTGAAACACCGGCTTCAGTGCAGATTTTGCGTACTGAAACACCGTCCACGCCGTTTTTCATCAAGCACTCGATGGTGGCCTTAATTAGTTTCTCTTTGGCTTTGCCGTAGGATGGTTTTTTAATATCTTGATTCATGTGTTTAATGATAAGGGGTTTTTAATAAAAGTGGCGGTTATTTTATTTTTTTGTTGGCTTTTATGAATTTATGATGTATAAACTGAACACTTGTTCATTTTTAAGTTGGAGTTTTCAAAATGATTACAAAATTTAGTAACAATGCAGCCCTTCTGCTCATCGATGTTCAGGAAGGAGTGGACGTATTTGAACATTGGGGTGGTCCAACGGGACGTCGTAACAATTTGAATGCCGAAGATAACATGCGTTCGCTGCTAAATAAATGGCGTGAGAAGGGCGGAAGGATTGCCTATACCGTGCACGATTCTCGCGAAGAGACATCGCCGCTCAAGATTTCGCTTCCGACTGGAAAAATGAAGCAAGGTTTCACCCCAACCGAAAACGACATTGTTGTTAAAAAAGATGTGAATAGTGGCTTTATTGGTACATCGCTTGAAATTCAACTTCGTCGGGCGGGGATTGATCGTCTTGTTGTGGTTGGATTTTTCACTAATTTTTGCGTTGAAACAACCATTCGCATGGCGGGAAATATGGGTTTTGATACGTATTTGGTGCATGATTGCTGCGCGACCACAAACCGTATCGGTATCGACGGAACCGATTATGACCCAGAAATTGTTCATAACCTGTCCGTGGCGAGCATGCACGGTGAATTCTGTACTGCGATTACAACGGCAGATGCATTAGGATTATTGGATCAAGATGCTAGTCATATTGATAGAGTGCAAGGCAATGAATAAAAGTGCGGTTGAATTTGGCGTATCAAGCATGGTTGCGCCGCTTGTTAGTGTAGCGCTACGCAAGCCGGGTAATGAGATGTTAAATGCTAATATCGAAAAATGGCATTATGCAAAAGAATTGATTCCAGCAAAACTTCAAGCTCAATATCAGGATTTTGTAGCACTCATTGAAAAATCTGGTGCAGAGATCCTTTGGCTTAACAATAACGATGATGGACTGTCGGACTCTGTTTTTACCTATGACCCCTCGTTAGTAACACCAGCGGGTGCCATATTAATGAACCCAGGCAAATTGCTTCGTAAAGATGAAGTCGCGCTGCATCAATCATTTTACGATGAGTGTGGAATTGATGTCATCGGATCAATCCATGCACCGGGGACTGCGGAAGCAGGCGATTGTTTTTGGTTAGACGACAACACGCTTGCGGTTGGTCGTGGTTACCGAACCAATCAAGCTGGAATTGACCAGCTACGAGAAATGTTGAGTTCTCAAAATATCGAAGTAGTTCAATTCGATCTTCCTGTTTATCAGGGTAAGACAGCCTGCTTGCATTTGATGTCGGTTGTCAGTTTATTGGCTGAAAAAATTGCGCTAGTGCATGCCCCTCTTATGCCAGTAGCGCTGTATCAGCTTATGGATGAAATGAGCTTTACGCTTCTTGAAGCACCGGCAAAAGAGTTTGAAAATAGTGGCGGACTTAATCTTAATGTCCTGGCAACTGCACCAATGAAAGTAATTGCCGTTGATGGATTTCCGAAGACCCATCAATTAATGCGTGATGCGGGCTGCGACGTTGACGTTTTTGCGGGCGATGAAATCTGCATCCCTTGCGAAGGCGGCCCAACCTGTATGACTCGTCCGATATTAAGGAAATAGTGAATTTGACGATGAAAAGAAGTAAAACCAGACGATGCTCGGGATCCCGCTTGAATAATCGTAGTTCGAGTTGAGGTTAGTTAACTACCAACGATAGCTTAATGTCAAATAGGCCCCGACCGAATCATCGCCGCCTTGGATAAGACGATCAGCCACCGAATCCTGAACGTCAGCGTGCAAATAATCGTCTTTCAATAAGTTAGTTAAAGTCAGTTCCCGTTGATACTGAAACCACTACAGACCGTATTCGGCGAGAGCCAGACGAATTCGCTCGACCAATCCCCTATGTTTGGAAGAATTTTCATGTTTGACAGAGCAAAGTCGAAAGGAGGCCATAATCTCTATAGATGGAAAGACTGTTTGGTTTATACCCTTCTTTTTATTATAGGAGCTTCTATTGCCGCCACTTCTAAAGCCAATAGGCCGCTCTTTCGTGCCTTACTTGAGTCATCTCAAAAACGTATAAATACACGCACATGCTAAAACAATATTGGATATCAAACCACCAACATAACAAAGCCAAAGCCAAACAACTGAAATTAGGATGTATGGTCAATTTGTCATTGAGATGAAACTAACAAACTTTCATATGCATACGTATTCATCCGAATAGTTCCGATTTTTTTGATAGTATTTTTTTGACTAAACAGAGGCTTCACCTATTTTGATTGTCTAATACTTAGCTAATCAATACCAATTCAATAAGCAGATTTCCTGATTATTCTCGACGAGTAACTTGCGC
>CAZOBX010000342.1:0-2169 GCA_964578045.1 uncultured Kangiella sp.
GTAGTCGGTTGCATCACATGAACGATCACATCGCCACAATCAACCAGTACCCATTCTGATGCATCTTCACCTTCAATTCCCATTGGCGGTGTATTTCTTTCTTTTAGCGCTTTAATTAGCAATATGGCAATCGATTTAACATGCCGTGAAGAAGTACCACTACAAATCACCATATAGTCGGCGATAGTATTGTCTTCCGGCAATTCGATGACTTTGATCTCTTTAGCCTTAATTTCTTCAAGCTGGTCGACCACAAAATCTTTAAGTTGTTGGTTTTTCATCAAAATAATGTCTCTTGCTGATATATTAAATTTTTCTTAATGTAATCAACCACTTTGCCCGGTATCAAATGCTCAACTGATAAACCTTTTTGCAATTGTGATCTTATACCTGTTGAAGAGATATCCTTCTCTTCGATGTTTAAACAATAATAGTGCCCACTGGGCATTTTCTCCAGTTCCTGCGCATTATTTGAGCAACTAAATCCCAGTTGCCTCATCAGTTTTCCGACATCGCTAATCAACGAACCAGGCCGGTTGACCAATAATAAGTGACAATAATCTTTCAGTTGCTGCCATTGATACCAGTCATACATGCTTTTTAAAGTATCGGCACCTACCACCAAAACATAATGAGATAGTGGATATTCCTCGGACAGACTCTTCAGGCTATCTAACGTATAGGATTTACCGTTTCTTTTGTTTTCTCGCTCATCAATGAGAACATTCTTGATATCAGTTGTTACAATACTAAGCATATCCACCCGTTGAGAAAAACTGGCACCGGTCGCATCCTTAAGTGGCGGTACCGCACAAGGCAATAACCGTATTGGCCACTCAGGATAAGTTTGTCGCAATTTTTCAATGACATTAATATGACCAAAATGAACCGGGTCAAAACTGCCGCCAAAGATAAATTCTATGTTTGCTCCGTTATTCAATTTGATAAACCATTTGCTCTACTCAGCCACTGTAGGTCGGGAAACTCTTCCCGACAAATTGTTGGTGCTGACGGAGATGCCGGGAAAGGCTTCCCGGCCTACAACCGATCACTTTCATATCCTACCCGGAGCCCGACGCCGGGCAACGGTTAATCATTTTTGTTTAACACCCCAAATTCTTTTGCCACTTAATAGCCACAAACAAGATTCCAATTCTTGCCAAATATTTCCTTTTTCCTGTCCTTTCACCATCCTATCTAAATAGGCACACCGAATAACCAGTTTTTGCCACAATGCTAAGGGTAGCCTTGCTGCAGCGGTAGCGATTAGTTTTTTCTTACTATCCCACAAGTAACTCTTAGACAAAGCCTGTATAGCGGTTTGCCCTTTTTGCATTGCAATCGCGACTTGATTACAAGTTTTAATTTCACGGGTTAAGTTGACCAAGATCGAAATAGGCGCTATCGATTCTTGTTGAAACTTTTTTAACATCTTAACCGCTCGCTCACCTTTCCCGGCTAACGCTTCATCTAAACAGAGAAAAACTGAATATCGGGCATTGTCAGAAATAACCGGGGTCAGTTTATCAATATTGACCATTTCATCGCTGTACAATAACTTTAGTTTTTCTAAACTCTGGCTTGCTGCCAACAAATTCCCTTCGGTTTGCTCCGCCAGCATCGCACAAGCATCCGCTTCAATATTTACTCCCATGCTACTCGCCCGCTGCTGGATCCAATCGTTAAAAGCATAAGGCTTTGGTGGCCAGAGCTCTTGAACTCGGGCAGTAGTAGATATTGCCTTAAACCAATTAGTGGATTTTTGTCGCTTTTCGAGTTTTGGTAATCGAACTAGAAAATAATTATCCTGATCGGCCGTCTGCAACAGTTCGACTAATGCCTCTTGTGCATCTTTTTTTGGCGTTTTTTCGAATCTAATATCGGTTAGTTTAACTTGGGCGAACAAAGATAAACTACTAGAGTTTGCCAACAATTCATCCCAGGAAAACTTGTCAATGACATCCACTATCTCTCTTTCATTGACACCCTTTTGTTTGGCCTCGGATATGATTTGATCGCAAGCCTCTTTTTGTAATAAAGCTTCATCGCTGCATATTATGTTAACTAGATTTAACACTTTATTGATTGGCGATACTTGATGACAAAACACTGACTAATTGTCTGGAAATATCTTTTCGAATCGAGTCTAAGAGAATTTTTTCTTCATTT
>CAZOBX010000342.1:2179-5641 GCA_964578045.1 uncultured Kangiella sp.
TATTATCAAAATAAAAATTTCGGGAACTGGTTAAAAAACGATTTTCTATTTCTTTCGATTTTTTACTATCGACGCTTTTATTCACTTGCTTAATATTTTTTGTCGAATCAACGATGTACTCAACGCCAATCATTATTTCATATTCATTGCTTCGTCCGCTACTATCAATACCGACTGATTTTTTCTCCGTTTTAGCAGACAGTATAATAATATGCCAATCGGCTTTTTCTGGATCGGCAACCAACTGAGCTTGTGAAAATTGCAAGTCTCGTAGTATTTGTCGGTGTAACAACCCATCACCATTGGTTGCCGCTAAATAGACCTTGCTATCTTCTATGATTACTCCGCTAACATTTGGCCCCAGACCACGCAGGTGAAAACCACAGCCAGTGATAATAACGCCAAAACAAACAGCAATGAATAATTTATGGTGCATTTTAATTAAGTATTCCAAAGAGGTATCCTATCTAGTCTAGATTTTAGTTCGCTACAATATTAATTAGGCGTCCCGGAACAACGATCACTTTGCGAACCGTTTTTCCGTCGATAAATTTCTTTACATTTTCATCCTGCATGGCTAATGCTTCGATAGCGTCTTTGTCTAAGTCCGCGGCAACTTCGATTTTTCCACGAGTCTTACCGTTAACCTGCAGAATGATTAATATTTCATCTTTGGTTAAAGCCGCTTTATCGCAGACTGGCCATTTTGCATCAACGATCATTTCTGAATGACCAGATAATGACCATAACTCCTGGCAGATATGTGGTACAACCGGAGAGAGCAATAATACGGCTGTATCCAACGCATGTTTAATCACCGACTTATCCAGCCCGCTCGCATCAACACTTAAAAACTTGACGATGGCATTCACCAGTTCCATGGTTGCGGCAATCGCCGTATTAAACGAATGACGCCGATCATAATCATCGGTGACTTTTTCAATGGTTTCATTCGTTTTCCGATATAATTCTTTTTGTTGTTTGTTTAATTCCTTAAGGGAAAACGTTGTCGCTTCATTTAAAGCATTCCCAGTGTAAGCTTTCCATAGTCGCCGTAAAAATTTATACGCGCCATGTACGCCGTCATCTTTCCATTCCAGTGTTTGCTCGGGAGGCGAAGCAAACATGGTGTAAAGCCGGGAAGTATCTGCGCCGTATTCATTGATTAACGCCTGAGGATCCACACCATTCATTTTCGACTTGGACATTTTTTCCATGCCGGCCAAGATAACCGATTCACCGGTTGATTTTAAAGTCGCACTAATCGCTTTTCCTTTGTCATCTTTTTCCACATCCACTTCTTCGATGGTGTGGTAGTGCTTAGTGCCCTTTTCATCTTTAGTAATAAAAGTATCCGACAATACCATACCTTGAGTCAGCAATTTCTTGGCTGGCTCATCCGAATCAACTAATCCGGCATCACGCATTAACTTATGGAAAAATCGAAAATAAAGTAGATGCATGGTGGCATGTTCGATACCGCCAACGTATTGATCAACCGGTAGCCAATAATTGGCCTCCTCACTATCCAGCATCGCGGTATCGCAATCCGGTGACGTATAACGGGCATAATACCAGCTGGATTCCATAAAAGTGTCAAATGTATCGGTCTCTCTTTTACCTTTAACACCATCAATCACAACATCCTGAAAATCGGGATTATTAATCAGCGGCGAATTGGCATCTTGCAGTTTAAGATCCGTTGGCAATTCGACCGGAAATTCTTTGGCGGTGACCATTTTGCCATTTTCCAATTTGATCATTGGAATGGGGGCCCCCCAAAATCGTTGACGAGAAACCCCCCAGTCGCGAATTCGATAATTAACTTGTTTTGCGCCTAGGCCTTTTTCCTCTAACCAGTTAGCAATGGATTCAAGTGCCGCATCAGAAGTTAATCCATCAAACTCTCCTGAATTAACCAGAATTCCTTTTTCAGTAAAAGCACTTTGTGACAGGTCACATTCTAATCCCGAACCTTCCAGTGGCGCGATGACCTGACTGATTTCAATCCCATATTTATGGGCAAACTCCCAATCTCTCTGATCATGACCTGGTACCGCCATCACTGCGCCTGAGCCGTAATCCATCAATACAAAATTGGCCACCCAGATATCAACCAAATCTCCACTAACAGGATGCAGGGCTTTAATCCCGGTCGCCATACCTTTCTTTTCCATGGTGGCAATATCCGCTTCAGCCGTTGTGCTTTGATTACATTGTGCAATAAAAGCAGCTAATTCAGGATTGTTTTGCGCGGCTTTTTCGGCAATCGGATGCCTGGCAGCCACTGCGATATAAGTCACTCCCATTAAAGTATCAGGACGAGTAGTGTATATACTGACCGAGTTTTCATCGTTTTGCTCGGCATCTTGACTGACATCTTGCAAGTGGAAAGACATTTCTACGCCTTCCGAGCGACCAATCCAGTTGCGTTGTTGCGTTTTAACGCTTTCTGGCCAGCCATCTAAGGTATCTAGGCTATCTAATAATTCTTCTGCATAAGCGGTTATACGAATAAACCACTGATCGATTTCCTTTTTCTCCACCGGCGTATCGCAGCGCCAGCACAGGCCATCATGAACTTGCTCATTGGCCAGCACGGTTTCATCGTTCGGACACCAGTTCACCGCCGAGGTCTTTTTATACGCCAGGTCTTTTTCAACCAATTTGGTGAAAAACCACTGCTCCCATTTGTAATATTCTGGTTTGCAGGTAGTCACTTCCCGCTCCCAATCATAAGCAAATCCCAGTCTTTGTAATTGCGTTTTCATATAAGCAATATTTTCGGTAGTCCAGGTACTTGGTTGGGCTTTATTCTTAATAGCGGCGTTTTCTGCGGGCAGGCCAAATGAGTCCCAGCCCATTGGCTGAAGCACATTTTTACCCTTCATTCGTTGAAATCGAGAGATCACATCGCCGATAGTGTAGTTACGCACATGGCCCATATGCAGACGGCCACTTGGATAAGGCAACATTGAGAGACAATAGAACTTCTCTTTTGAGTTGTCTTTGACGGCATTGAAGACCTTATTTTTGGTCCAGATTTTTTGCACTCGCGTTTCGATATCTTGCGGGTTGTATTCTTGCTGCATACTGATATTTTCTCTACGGCCAGCCTCAAAACACGCTGACTTTGGTTTAGATTTAATCTAATTGGTTTGAGACTGGCACACCATTCTCGTTAAAGGCGTGATTTTAACGATTTTATAGGCTGAGGGACAGGGGTAGAGAGCGCTTTGGCTGATCTTTATAGGTCTTTTTGGCTAAATTTCGGATAAAAGCCTGAACCACTTTGATTTTGGAGCTATTTGTGGCTGGTTAGCTGTGACTAACATGTTATTGAGTTCATCTCGTTATATCCTTCGAAAATCTATTTCCTTCAAATTAGGCGCTGAAGTTATTGCTTTTTGAGCAATATATAATTCAATAGAACTTGGCAGTTGATGAATTACCGATTGATTT
>CAZOBX010000343.1:0-5641 GCA_964578045.1 uncultured Kangiella sp.
CCTCCGTGCCTCCGTGGTGAATAAAGTCTTTAAATCTTTTTTGTTTTTGATGTCCGTTATTCGTACGTTTCTGCCCTACAGAACTATGACAACGAATGGCTGAAATTGGCACGAGAAGAGTCAGTCACTGTCAGATGAGGCTTGAATAAGTAAATCTAGACTCTAGATCAAGTCTGATCAACACCATTTTATGCGGTTGATTTAGCCTTAGATTCAGCCTTAACCGCAGGCTTAGTATCTTTACTCTCTGATTTCCCCGAGGAAGATGGCTCAGATTTTTTCTTATTTTTAAAATCCGTTTCATACCAGCCAGTACCTTTAAGCTTAAAGGAAGAAGCCGATACCAATTTAGTCAAAGCAGATTGCTGGCATTCTGGGCAATCTTTGAGCGGATCATCACTCATTTTTTGCAATTTTTCTAAGCGGTGCTGACACTCGGTGCATTTGTATTCATAAATTGGCATAAGGTTTTTCTACATCTATTTCTCTTTAAAAGCATTATATAAGGGCTTTTTAAATAATATAAAGTACAAAATGCAATTATTTTAAGCTCTATCTGTTTAATATCTCAATTTTGCCGACTTTGATTGCTTATAAAAAGACCCGAAAGTAGAATACACCCATATTCTGGACACACTTGTTCAGCTCACCTGAAGCTCAGAGATACACTTAATGAAAACCAGTCAATACCTGTTAGCCACCTTACGTGAAGATCCAAGCGACGCTGAACTTGCTAGTCATCGATTGATGTTACGAGCCGGCATGATCCGCATGCAAGCATCTGGTCTTTATACCTGGCTACCCACTGGTTTACGAGTACTCAAGAAGGTCGAAAAAATCGTACGGGAAGAGATGGACGCAATTGGTGCACAGGAAATTTTGATGCCCATGGTACAGCCTGCTGAGCTCTGGCAGGAATCCGGTCGCTGGCAGGAATACGGCGATGAACTATTAAGAATGCAAGATCGCCATGGTCGGGAGTTTTGCCTGGGACCGACTCATGAAGAAGTCATCACCTCGATGATCCGCGATGAGATCCGCAGTTATAAGCAATTGCCTGCAGTTTATTATCAAGTGCAAGGAAAATTTCGAGATGAGCGTCGACCACGATTTGGGGTGATGCGAGCTCGTGAATTCTTGATGAAAGATGCTTACTCCTTTCACACGAGTGATGAATGTTTGGACAAAACTTATCAAACAATGTATCAAGCCTACTCTAAAATATTCGAACGATTAGGTATGGAATATCGAGCAGTTATTGCTGACACAGGTTCAATCGGTGGCAATAATTCTCATGAGTTTCACGTATTGGCTGATTCCGGTGAAGACGCAATAGCTTTCAGCACCGAAAGTGACTATGCGGCCAATGTTGAAAAAGCCGAAGCGCTCGCGCCTTCTGGCGAAACGCCAGCAGCCTCTCAACCCATGCAAAGCGTCAGTACCCCCAATACTCGTTCGATTGAAGATGTATGCAAATTATTAGAGCTTGATGCGACTAAGGTGTTAAAAACAATTATCGTAAAAGGGCAGAAAGATGAAACCCTGATCGCCATTTGTTTGCGAGGCGACCATCAACTGAATGAAATTAAAGTCGAAAAACACCCACTGGTTCTTTCACCTTTAGTCATGGCAAGCGATGAGGAAATCAAACAAGCAACAGGCTCTCAACCCGGATCCGTTGGGCCTGTCGGATTGGATATTGCTATTATCGTCGATCGAGACGCGGCTGTACTCAGTGATTTTGTTTGTGGCGCCAATCAAGATGCTCACCATTTAACCGGTGTCAATTGGCAAAGAGATGCGACTTACAACGAGATATTTGATTGTCGAAATATTGTCGAAGGCGATGCCAGCCCTGACGGTAAAGGCACCTTAACCATCAAACGAGGTATCGAAGTCGGTCATATTTTTCAGTTAGGCCGCAAATATTCTGAGGCCATGAAAGCCAATGTTTTGGGTGAAAATGGCAAAGCCGTCACTTTAACCATGGGTTGCTACGGTATTGGTGTATCGAGAATTGTGGCTGCGGCAATTGAACAGAATCATGACGACTATGGCATCACCTGGCCAGAAAATATTGCGCCTTTCCAGGTTGCGATTGTGCCCATGAATATGAAACGCTCACCTCGAGTCGCGGAACAAGCGGAGGCCTTGTATCAACAATTAAAACAAGCTGGTGTCGAAGTTTTATTTGATGACCGCAAAGAACGCCCCGGCGTTATGTTTGCTGATATCGAACTTATCGGCGTACCTCATCGTATTGTGATTAGCGAACGAGGCATCGACGCAGGCACCTTTGAATATAAACATCGACGCAGCAACGATAAAATGGATATCGAAATCGATAAGGTGTTCTCAACACTAATGCAAAAAATAGGCTAGAATTAAATTAGTATTCAAGTAGTTAGATTAAGGAATTGATTTTGTTTTCTAGCGATAGGGTATTTAAACTATTCGATCTCTAACTACCAAAAGTAGGTCCCATGAGGGAACCCTTGCCTTCCAAGCGGAGGAATTTACTCCCTCTCAGAGAGAGTTGAGAATGCGACCGGTAGGCCGTCCGGACAATGCATATGTCGAGAGGGTTCTTTACATTGCGCTTAACAATGATGAATAAGAGAAGTAATGAACTTTTTAGGTTAGAACTAAAACAAAAAAATGAGTCATAAAACCAATAAAATCAATCAACTAAACAAAATGCTTTTAACCGCACTTTGTTTATTCATCTGTTTTGTCACTAGCGCCGAAAATTACGCAAAAAATATCGCTTCTGACAAACATTTACGCAGCCAACAAGAAAGACCCGATAGCGATTTTCGAAAAAAATTGATCGCGACCATTGCCAAAGCAGAAAATTCTTTTGATGATCGATTCGACGCGGAAGTTTGGCTTTTTGAGCAAGCAACTCGGCTATCCAAAGTGGCGCCTCATATTCCCGAAGACGAACGTTTTTCAATCTTACGAATGGTGCACAAAGAAGCCACCCAATTTGGTTTAGACCCCATGCTGGTATTAGCGCTGATCAATATTGAGAGTGATTTTGACCATTATGCGATCTCCAATGCGGGAGCACTGGGACTCATGCAAGTGATGCCTTTCTGGAAACAGGAGATAGGGCATCCCGATGATAACTTGCACGAGATCGCTACTAATCTTCGATACGGTTGCGCAATATTAAGTTTATATTTAGAAAAAGAAAAAAAAGATACCACCCTTGCTTTGGCCCGCTATAACGGCAGTCGAGGTCAATCCTGGTATCCCATGAGAGTTTATAAGGCGATGCGAACGGTTTGGCATCCTTAAAAAAGGAACTTGGTTCACGGAGCGAGGATGGCGAATAATCAGAATAACGATAATCAAACGAGCAGTGAAGATGATTCTTTTGTTGAACGCCGTTCTGATTCTCCTATTCCGCGAGTCTGTTATAACGATCACGGACAACCTAAAACGGGATTAGTATTAACCGGTGGCGGCGCGCGGGCAGCCTATCAGGTGGGAGTATTAAAAGCCATTTCAAAGTTGGTATTTAAAACTCATTACGGTAATCCCTTTCCAATTATTACCGGCACATCAGCTGGCGCGATTAACGCCACCGTACTAGCAAGTTATGCACAAGCCCCATCATTAGGTATACGCAGTTTAGAAAAAGTTTGGCAAAGTTTTACTGTTGATAAAGTGTTTCGCGCGGATTTTAGAGGCATTGTCAAAAATGCCGGTCGTTGGACTAAATCCGTTTTTATCAATGACTATCATAAAACTCGACAACTTAGTTTGTTAAACAACCAACCTCTCAAGGATTTGCTGGCACGAGTGATTCATTATGATCAAATTGCTAAGGCCATCCAATCGAATCACCTGGATGCGTTATGCATCACTGCCAGTGGTTATACCAGCGGACAATCGGTGTCTTTTTTTCAAGGTAAACAGGAGTTGCATGGTTGGAGGCGCCATCGCCGGATAGGCTGCAAATCGATAATAGAGCGAAAGCATTTACTCGCCTCCTCGGCCATCCCGTTAGTTTTTCCGGCAGTAAGAGTCAATCGCGAATTTTTTGGTGATGGTTCAGTAAGGTTCTTATCCCCCCTTAGTCCTGCCATCCATTTAGGTGCGGAAAGAATTTTAGTGGTTGGTGTCGATCCTATTAAGGAAGAAAGAGAACGACGCCCAAAAAATTTAGTTTACCCAACCACAGCAGACATCGCAGGTCATGTGCTCGACAGTGTTTTTGTTGATAGCCTGGACAGTGACCTGGAGAGAATTGATCGAATCAACAAAACCCTCAACCTTATTCCAGAACAAGTCAGAGCCAAAGAAACCAATCTAAGATCGATTGAAACCTTATCAATTTCGCCCAGCAAAGACTTAAGTGAACTGGCTGGAAAATACTTTCACACTTTACCAGCCACGGTGAAATTCATTTTTAGACGGATAGGAATTGATGATGCTGAAGGCTCGACAGTTTTAAGTTATCTGTTATTTGAAAGCTTGTACACCAGGGAGCTAATAGAGCTTGGTTTTAATGATGCCATGGAAATGTCTGAATCGATCACCGGTTTTTTTGATTAATCTTTCATTTTCTCTTCCATTTTAGTTTGCAACTACACGGTCAGTTTCATCTCATCTTGAAATATTTTCTTCAAACTTTGTCAAGCAGTACATGGTTTGAAGATTATCGCTTGAAACTATTGACTCTTCCTTCTATGCTATAAATCCTTTTAAAAAATGATTATTAAAGGACTAGGCATGTCAATCAAAAAAGGAAGTCCATACAAGCTTAATCACTCGAAATCCTTACTTGAGTTACTCCAAAGAATCACTGATAAAGAAGGAGTTAATCAATCAAACCACGATATCCGTGGTGAAAACAATTCCATTGAGTGTGAGGGTACTTCTTTAGAGTCGACTCGTTTTGAAATTTGGGGTAACAATAATCAAATTATTATCGGCCGCAACTGTCAGTTTAAAGATGTAACCTTTCATATAGAAGGCGATAACCATCTGATTCAAATCGGTGCTGAAGTTGCCTTTAACATTGCTGGAAGCATTTGGTTTGAAGATCACGATTGCACATTAACCATTGGCGACCAATCTACTTTCGAAAATGTCCATTTAGCCGTCACCGAACCACACTCCACCCTGACCATTGGACAAAATTGCATGTTTTCCTATGACATTGATGTAAGAACCGGCGACTCTCATTCAGTCATTGTGGATGAGGATAACAAGCGAAGTAATTATGCACAAAATATTTCATTTGGCGATCATGTGTGGGTGGCTTCCCACTGCGTGATTTTAAAAGGATCAATGATTGGCGATAATTCGATTGTCGGGACACGCTCTGTGGTGACCAAACCATTTCTCCAGAATGGTATTGTGGTTGCCGGTAATCCGGCGAAAATCATTAAAAAAGGCATTCATTGGAAACGCGAGAGAGTATACGATGAAAATGTTAAGTAATAATTTGCCGAAGTAGCCCCCCTGTAAGATGTGGTGAGCTAGCTCATCCCATCCTACATTTTTTTAACATTTCATCACTCAATTATGTTATTTCTTTGACATTAAATCCAACAAAGCCACCACGCTTGCCTCAATCCCTTTAGTCACCGAAGGACGAGGCGCAATCTTAAACAGTGGGCTATGG
>CAZOBX010000344.1:0-3026 GCA_964578045.1 uncultured Kangiella sp.
AAGACTTTTTCTCTTATAGTACTTAGAACCTATCTCTTATAGTACTTATCACTTATCACTTATCATTTATCATTTATCATTTATCACTTAGAACTTAGTAGCTATTTCTTCTCCACAAACCGGACAATCAAGCTTTTTAGCGTATTTGATTTTTGAAAAAGAATTCTCCAATCCATCAAACAACGTTAGTTCGGCCACAGCCGGTTGGCCGGCTTCGGTGATGATTTTGATGATTTCCAGCGCTTGCATCGTCCCGATAATTCCAACCACCGGGCCGACGATACCATTTTGAGCACAAGTTTGATCGGTAAAGCTTTGTTCGTCATACAAACAGCGATAACAGGGTGATGCCTCATTCATCATAAATGTCGTCAGTTGACCTTCCCAGCGAATCGCGGCTCCTGAAACCAGCGGTACACTTTGATTAAAACAAGCTCGATTCAACATAAAACGTGTCTCAAAATTATCACTACAATCGGCAACTACCTGACAGTTTTCAATCACTTTTTGTAGCTCCGGCTCAGCCAGTCTTTGTTTAATAATATTGAGCTTAATATCGGGATTTAGTCCCAGCATCGTGCTAGCTGCAGAGTCAACTTTGGCCAGACCTTGCGAGCTCATCAGGTGGACAATCTGCCTTTGTAAATTGGATAATTCAACTTCGTCATCATCCAACAAGGTAATTTCACCAATTCCTGCGGTTGCCAGATACATCGCCACTGGCGATCCTAGCCCGCCAAGACCCAAAATAACCACATGGGAATCTAACAGTTTTTGCTGACCCTCAATATCGATTTGAGGCAACATGATCTGCCGGGAGTATTTGAGTAATTGCTGGTCGCTTAACACCTTGCGCTCCCCCTGGTTATTCTATCGAGTTTGGACAAGTCGCAAATGGTTTCAACATTTTCGAATTCGAACTGTTTAAATATTTTTCTAACCTCACGGCCTTGTTCATAGCCATGCTCAATCATGAGTGTTCCACCTGGGGTTAAATATTCCATTGCCTGAGAAACGATCTCGATAATATCGGCAAACCCGTCACCAGCGGAAACCAACGCACTGGCTGGCTCAAAAATTAAATCGCCTTGATTAAGATGAGGATCGCCAGAGGCCACATAAGGCGGATTGGAAACAATGAGTTGGTATGCGAGTTTTTCAATATTCGAAAACCAATCACTTTGAATAATGCTAATATTATTGATGTTGTTCAAATTAGCGTTCCGCCGGGCAAGTTCAACAGCGCCTTGATTAAAATCGCTGGCAAATACCTGAGCGGATAGTCTTTCACTGGCGATCGCCAAAGCAATCGCTCCGGTACCGGTACCTAAATCCAAGACCTTGGCGCGCTCACAGCGATTTAAGACTTCGAGCGCCATTTCCACCATTAGCTCCGTTTCCGGTCGGGGTATTAAGGTAGAGGGATTGGTTTTTAATCGCAGTGTCCAAAATTCTTTTTCACCCGTGATATAAGCAATAGGCTCACCGTTTTTTCGTCGGACGACTGCGGCATTGAGTTGCTTTTCCTGTTTGTCAGACAACAATTTATCAGGCCAGGTTTTTAACCAGGTAAAGTTTTTTTGTAAAACAAAACTTAATAAATAACGGGCGTCGGTTTTGGCTTGCTCGCCCGCTATTTGCAATTGAGTAAAATCCAGAGCCTGTTGAACATTCATCATTATCCAATCACTTGACAGGTCTTTAGAGAATAGCTCTTTGGAAGACATAAACACATGGCAATATTTTGGTCGTAATAGGCGGCTTCATTAATAAACGCCAGATAAGTCGACTCTCCTTGATAAAGAATGTCTTGGCCATCAAAAGACTTAAAAATAGGATCACCCTGGTTAATTTTCGGATAGGCTTTACCGATCAGGCTGGGATGAACACTTGCGGTGATTTCGTCATTTTCATCGGTCGGAAAATAGATTTTGGAATAATAAGTCATGATTTCAATGTCATCTGGCAAATTTTTCAATAAGCCGCTATCATTTTGCGATGGCTGATTGAATGCTTCAATGAAATCCAAACAGGCCCTTACCGCTTTTTGGGTGGTATCAAAACAATGGTATTCAATGCTTGCCTGAGGAATGGGTCCCACCTCAAGTAAAATCCCTTTATCCGCAATCGATTCCAGAAAATGATGGTCATCCATAAGGTCAGTTTCAGAAGTAATTACCACATCCGGCAATTGACTTTTCAAAAAGGCGACTAGTTGTAAATGAAACCTGTCAATCCGAGTTAACACAATATTGGTTTGCATATTCGCGGTGCTGGTATGCAAGTCAATGATGAAATCAACTTTGGCATTCCCTTTAGGGCCAATTTGATGATCGATTTTTTTAGCCAGGCACTGTTCAAAACTGGTTAGCGATTCGTCCTTAAGTTCAGCTAATTTAAAGCAACGATTAAGATCATGATCCAGGTATCGTTTGTTGGCTTTAACGGCTTTTGGGTTGGCAATCAGATAATCTAATTGAAAGCTATCAAATTGTTTTTCAACGCCTTGTGTTTGCCAGTGACGCACCAGTTTAATGCCAGTTAATTCATTTCCATGAGTGCCACCAACTAATAAGACTGATGAAATTTTATTCTGCTGTTCCAATTGATTCATATATTTCTGTCATAGCCCTCAGCCCCAAGCTCACAAAGCTAATGTGACTGAGACAAAGTAGCCAATTGATCTGCCTGATATTCACTATTGAGAGGCTGTAAAAGTTGATTAAGATCACCCTGAATAATCTCATCTAACTTGTACAAGGTCAGATTAATTCGATGGTCAGTCATTCTCCCCTGAGGAAAATTATAAGTTCTGATCCGCTCGGAACGATCGCCGCTTCCCACTAGACTCTTGCGCTCTTCTGCCTGTTCGTTGTGGGCTTTTTCCTCTTGAGCAGCCAGTAATCGAGATTTCAATACACTCAGCGCTTGGGCTTTGTTTTTATGTTGTGATCGTCCATCCTGACATTCAACCACCAACCCGGTTGGCAGATGGGTGACTCGAATCGCCGAATCGGTCTTATTCA
>CAZOBX010000344.1:3036-5601 GCA_964578045.1 uncultured Kangiella sp.
CTTATTCACATGTTGTCCGCCAGCGCCTGAGGCTCGAAAAGTATCGATGCGTAAATCCGATGGGTTAATTTCGATTTCATCGAGCTCATCGGCTTCTGGCATGATTGCCACGGTACAGGCCGAGGTATGTACCCGTCCTTGAGATTCAGTTTCCGGCACCCGTTGAACCCGATGAACACCGGATTCAAATTTAAGTTTGGAATAAACATCTGCACCGGAAATTAAACTAATAATTTCTTTGTAGCCGCCCTGTTCACTACGGGTCTCGCTCATCACTTCCACTTGCCAACGGTTTTTCTCGGCATAACGGCTATACATTCTAAACAAGTCACCGGCGAATAATGCTGCTTCATCCCCACCGGTACCCGCGCGGATCTCCAAAAATATATTTTTTCCGTCGTTGAGGTCCTTTGGTAATAATAATTTTTGCAGTTCAATTTCAACCGGTTGCAATTGAGCTTTGCTTTCTTTTAGATCTTCGGCGGCCATTTCGCGCATATCTGCATCAGGGTCTTTCATCATTTCTTCTGCATTAGAAATATCATCTATTAGCTGATTGTAGGTCACAAAACAATTAACCACTTCCTCCAGCTGAGAATACTCTTTGGAGAGATCCCTGAATTTATTTTGATCCGCCAATACATCTGGTTCGCCTAGCAGGTGCCCAACTTCCTCATGTCTTTCACTGAGGGATTCTAATTTTCTTAATATTGAATCTTTCATAATTTAGTTTCTTTAATTTAATATTACAATCAATGTTTTAATCTTTAAACTTAGAACTTAGAACTTAGAACTTTTTATTTGTCCTTACCAATCCCAAACGCCTCAGATAAAATCTCCAAGGTTTTGCGATCGTTTTTTTCACCTGCCTGGCGAATCGTCTGACTCGGTTGGTGCATAAATTTTTTAGTTAAGCGATTGGCCATTTCAGAAATAATTTCTTCAATTTGTGCAGTTTTCTGACCTTCAACTAGTTGCTTATCGAGTTTAGAAATTGCGCGGCTAATCTCGTTTGATTTAAATTGTTCTATCTGTGATCTGAAATCTTTTAACAGTGAAACTGAAGATAATGACTGCAACCAGGTCAAATATTTTTGGGCATGTAAACTCACGATGTCGTTTGCTTCTATCGCTGCTTCTTCCCGCACTTTTAGATTTTCCTGAATTACATCTTGCATATCGTCAACGGTATATAGGTAAACATCATTGATGCTCGCCACTTCCGCTTCGATATCTCTTGGAACTGCCAGGTCGACAATAAACATCGAACGATGTTTTCTAGCTATGATGGCTTTTTCCATTAACCCTTTACCAATAATCGGCACTGGACTAGCGGTCGAGCTAATCACAATATCCGCTTTAATCACTAATTCGGGCAATGCTGCCAAGCTGTGTGCCTGCGCTTTTATCGTAGACTGTCCTTTAATTTCTCCTTTAATTTTAATTTGATTAAATTCATCAACTAAAACTTGCGCTCTCTCTACAGTACGGTTAGCGACATGAATATTAACCACCCCTTGACGCACCAAATGCCTGGCGGCAAGTTTGATGGTTTCACCGGCGCCGATAAATAATACCGTTACCTGACTAAAATCAGAAAAAATTCTTTTCGCTAAAGTGATCGCCGCATAGGCAACCGAAACGGCGCTTTCACCAATTTGGGTGTCAGTGCGAACCTGTTTGGCCAAGGAAAAAGTTTGCTGAAACAATCGATTTAGATACATACCGATACTGCCAGCATGATTAGCGTAGCCATAAGCATCTTTAACTTGACCCAATATTTGGGGTTCGCCCAAGACCATTGAATCCAGCCCACAAGCCACAGACATCAGATGATGGATCGCCCGATCACCTTGGTGGGCATAACAATGGGTTTCAATTTGGGAAGGTTCTAACTGATGATATTGGGCAAGCCATTTTATCACCACATCCTTTGTAGAAGCCTCTTGACTAAGAGATTCCTCGGGATTGCTCGAAATAAGATCGAAATTATCACTGCTTCGATAGACTATTTCCATCCGGTTACAAGTAGATATGATCACCACTTCGTCTAAATCAGCTTTGTTTTTTAATAATGCTAGAGCAGACGTAATCTCACCGGGTGAAAACGCTACTTTTTCGCGAACCGCTATAGGCGCAGTTTTATGGTTAATTCCTAAAATTGTAACAGGCATAATAAAAAACGCTAAGAATTGAACGAGGCTGCAAGGTGCTTGTCTATTAGAGCAATCTCAAGGCCAATAGCCTGATAGCGAATACCCCTAAAAGGAGTTGTCGTCTGTTGTTTAGCACTCAAGAATAGGGAAAGAGCTAGATTGTCGTCTATAAAAGTCAATGTAAACCTGTTTAATTAATCAAGGTAAAATACCCTATTGGGTGGCTAGGTACGAATCCTGGCTGAGATTCTATCCTTTCTGGAAGGTGAATTATAGCAAAGAGAAAGATATTTTCCTGTTAGAGTCATTTACTCCCTGAGCAAGTTTTCTGGTATTTGGATCGAGTAACGAATATTATACCCGTTCCACCTCAAGATGCTCGTTTCAGTGTTCAGCCAGGAAACTTGAA
>CAZOBX010000345.1:0-5547 GCA_964578045.1 uncultured Kangiella sp.
GCGATAGAGATATTAAAGTAAATGTTAGAGTCGTTGCGGCTACCAATAAAGATTTAAAAAAGGAAATTGCAGAAGGCAGATTCCGTGAAGATCTATATCACCGCCTAAACGTGATCCCGCTTGAACTTCCACCGCTAAGAGAACGAGCAGAAGATATTCTCTTATTATCTGATTTTTTCCTCGGTAAGATTGCTGAGGAATTAAAGGAAACAAAAATTCAAATATCTAAAGCAGCGCTGGATAAAATGAAACGCTTTGACTGGCCGGGAAATGTTAGACAACTAGAAAATACCTGTCGTTGGTTATCGGTCATGGCCAACAGTCAATTTATTACACCGGCTGACCTGCCTAACGAGTTATCCAATACCAGTATAAAAGTTGCGGACAATCAATGGCAAAAACAATTGGCCAATCAAATTAAAAATCGATTTAGCGATGGTGATGAAAATATATTGATTAGCATTCAACACGATATCGAACAGCTGCTGATCAAAACCGCTTTAGAAGTTTCAGCCGGTAAAAAAGCCGAAGCTGCCGGTTATCTTGGTTGGGGAAGGAATACTCTAACTAGAAAACAAAAATGATCATTAGCTGATGCTAACAGGTGTTATAACGTGGCTAACATGGTTTAATTTTTCATCGCAGCTGTTGAAATGTACGATTTAGCGATCGTTTGACAGGATTTTTCATAGAATATTTTTTAGCTATCAATTTCCTGGTTAGACTAATTGGTTATTATTTAATTAAATCTGAAAACAATCAACCGATTAATATTATTTCGGGTTTTCAATCTGTTACGTCACTATTTCGAGGTAATTGGGTATAAACTAATGGTTTTGAGCTGTCCTGAAATCAATTAAACTATAAGAGTAGTTAATAAATGAGATTTTACCCGACCAACGAGTTCTGATATGTTTTAGAAGTACAGTATTCCTAATTTGTTAGAATTAATAATAAAAAATTGACAAGTTGTTTAGAGGCAAGATGAAAATGGGAACAGATAAAAAGCGATCCAACGAGCAAGTTAGTTCTTTTGGGACGACATTCGATTTCAACGAGTGGAGTAAATTATATCAAGAAGATCCGCAGCTTTTTGAAAATAAGCGAGAAGAATTCTTTAAAGATATTATTAGTTCGGCGCCTAAGGAATATCAAAATCGATTGAATGGAATAATGTTTCAGGTCAAAGTTACAAGAGACAAAGCAAAAACGCCTATACAGTCGTGTATCGCTATTTCGAATATGATGCAAAATACCGTTTCTGATTTACGTTATTTTCTTAATGATTTAGATTACACTTTGAACGGTGATCCCGATCAGTCTGAAAGTCTAGCCGAATCGAAATCAGAAACAGCAAGCATCTTAAATTTTGGTCGATAGTTTTGCCGTATTTTACCGCGTCGCCTGTTATAAACAAACCACCGTAAAACGTCAGAAAAACCGGCCATTAGCCTGAAAACAACATGTTCTAAATTCAAGATGGTTAGTCCAGCGACTATTAAAGTAAGCGGTAAAAGCGTGACAACCGTTAGCTAAAGCCTAGACAAGCCAATATTGAGTATTATCCCTTAGCTATTTTTCTAATTGAGAGTTTCCATCTTCCTCCTTTTTAGTTTCCTTTTTATCTTCCTGAACCACTTTTATGGTTCGTTCCGCATAAGGATCCGGCATCACCATTTGCACCAGCGCTGCAAAAACCAAGGCGCCGGTTTTTCGATTTTTTGCCCAGCCTACCAACTTTAGAAAAAGAAAAGCTACGAGGATAACTAAAAGCCATGGCCAAAGTATCATTAAATTTTTTACAATAAATTCTTCCAATTTACACTCTCCCTATTATTAAGCTTATATGGACCCAATTCACCCAGTTTCAATCCACTGGTTGTTACAAGATAAATATGTTTCAATAACAGCAATTAGAAAAATCAGGAATCGTCAATGAGTTATGTCAAAAAACTGAAATGCACCGACTGCGGCACAGAATATCCAAGCAACCGATTAATGAACTTGTGTCCAAATGATAATCGGCCATTAGAGTTAATTATTGACGCGGAGCAAATCAAGCAAGATAAACCGAATTTCGAATGGTACAAACCAGCAATAAAATCCATGTGGCGGTTTGGTTCTTTATTAGGCTTAGATATCAACGATGAAAAAGACCGAAATGACATCGTATCCTTAGGTGAAGGATTCACCCCTGAAATCCCTTTAACCTGTCACCCGATTGCAAAAAAACACAAGTTTAATCTCTTCCTGAAAGACGAAGGACAACCCCACAAAGGTTGGGGCGCCAATCCAACTGGCAGTTTTAAAGATCGTGGCATGAGTATGGCCATCTCCATGGCAAAACATTTTGGGATCAAAAAGGTGGTAGTGCCGACTCAAGGCAATGCCGGAGACTCGCTAGCAGAATACGCGATTAAGGCCGGAATGGAATCGGTCATTATTATGCCCGACGATACCCCGATGCCAATTTTAGGCCGCGTTTCAGCGCTAGCAAAAATGAGAGACGACGTTAAAATCGAATTAGTTAAAGGGACTATTAGAGAAGCTGCCGCGTTAATGAAAGAAAAATATCTGCCGCAAGGTTATTTTAATATGGCCACCTTTCAGGAACCTGGCTGGCGGATTGACGGCAAGAAAACTTTAGGCTATGAATTAGCAGAACCAGAAGATGGGAAAAACCAGGCGTGGGAATTACCGAATGTGATCCTTTACCCAACTGGGGGCGGAACCGGAATACTTGGTATGTGGAAAGCTTTTGATGAACTGGAGCGGTTAGGATTAATCGATAGCAAACGGCCCAAAGTTATCTCAGTTCAAGCTGAAAATACCGCGCCAGTGGTTAACGCCTATATCAAAGGTGATTCAGATACTACGCCAGCGGAAGCCGGAAAAACCATTGCTACGGGACTCAATGTTCCTGGCGGTGTTGGCCATTTTAAAGTTTTGAATATTATCAAGCAAAGCGGCGGTATGGCGATTGCTGTGGACGAAAAATCAATCAGCGAAAACCTGAAAAATATCTATCAGGAATACGGCATCTGGATCTGTCCTGAAGGAGCGGCTACCATTGCAGCGCTTGAGCCTGCCATTGAAAATGGCATGATCAAAACCGGCGACAAGGTAGTGGCTTTTAACACTGGTTCATTTGAGAAGTATTTACCGAATATTCGCCATTTGATTTTTTAGCCTCAAATATTCACACGATTTTGACAAGTTGCCGCTATCATTGAATTTGATTTCAAGGCCCATAGAGGATGACCCACATACTGCTAGCTGGAGATGAACAGGCAATTGCCGACAATATCATGCTTTATTTAAGGCATGACGGTTATACTGTATCACATCAGAAATGTGCTCACTTTCCATTGCACCGAAGTATCACGGGTATAAATGTCTTCGTTATTTGGGTTAAACATGACAAATATTGCCAATATATTTTTACCGCACACTTGAGAAATGCCTACCTTAGTTATACTAGTTTAGAATAAAGTCTGCTATGGTTAATATTTATTCGCCACAATCTCATAGTGAAATCTATCTGGCATAACTTAATAATGGACATGTTTTTGCGTTAAAACTAAATTGATATAAATTTCTCGAACTATTATTAACAATTAACCGCAGGAATTGACTTGGAAATAATATATCGCTCTCCATCAAATTGTTTGCATTATTATTTACGGACGTTCCAACAAATAGTGCAATTAGTGGTTGGTTGAGTTAAACGATGAATAATAACAAAAACGAAAATCGCCCACAAAAGACAGTCACAAAACTACTTGCTGAATTAAATCAGGGAAATAAGCAGGCATATGAACAATTGTTTCCGATTGTTTATACCGATCTACGCCATCGAGCAAAACAACAAAGATATAACTGGTATAACCAGCATACATTAAACACCTCGGCGTTAATCAACGAAACCTATCTAAAACTCGTTGAAAATAACCATATCGATTGGCAATGTCGTTCACATTTTTTGACTGCAGCGGCCAAAGCGATGCGCCACATCCTCATCGATCACGCCAGGCAAAGAAGCGCCTTAAAACGTGGTGGCCAAGATCCAACTATTTCGTTAGATGATGTCGCAGATGAATTATATATTGAAGAACGGCATATCGAAGACCTATTGTCACTCGATAAAGCCTTGCGCAAATTAGCACAATTCAGTAAAAGAGAAAGTCAAATTGTAGAATGCCGGGTTTTTGCTGGAATGAGTATACGCGAAACATCGGCAGCGCTTGGCGTGTCGAAAGCGACCGTGAAGCGAGACTGGACGATCGCACAAGCCTGGTTACTACGTGAAATGGAGTGTTGATTAGCGCCCATGTTAAAAAATGTCAATCGTGAACTGGTTAAAGATATATTCTACCAAGCATGCAACTTGGCAGAAGAGCAGCAACAGGGTTTTTTGCATAATCAATGTGGAACTGATAATGAGCTACTGATTGAAGTCACCTCACTGTTAGTGTCATACAAAAGGTCGAGCTGTTTCTTTAGTGATTTAGCCAAAAACATTCTCGGTTCGGACTTATCTGACGACGAGTCTGACGAAGAACTCAACCCCGACCCTTATAATATTATCGGCCTCGAGATCAATCACTATTCGGTGTTATCCAAATTAGGCGATGGTGGTATGGGGGTGATCTATCAAGCCAGGGATAATCGTCTGAATCGAATCGTCGCATTGAAATTCCTCCCCCCTTTCTTAGTTAACGCTCCTCAAGCGATAAAACGATTTCGACGAGAAGCAACCACCGCCTCCAGTATCGACCATGTGAATGTCGGTACCATTTACAGCGTTGAAGCCACTCCGCAGGGTCTCCCGTTTATTGCCATGGCTTATTATCAGGGGGATACGCTTGAGACTAAGCTAATTAATGGTAAATTACCGCTGCAACAATCTTTGGATATTATGCGCCAGATTGTTTCCGGGTTAGAAGCTGCGCATAGAAAAAATATTATTCACCGAGACATCAAGCCAGCTAATATTCTTGCATTAGAGGATGGTAGCATTAAAATTCTCGATTTCGGTTTAGCAAAAATCTGCGATGATAAACTGACTCAAAGTGGCGTAAAAATGGGAACGCTGGGTTACATGAGCCCAGAGCATATTACAGGGGAAGACCTGGATTCGAGGAGCGACATTTGGTCCTTAGGTGTATTGTTCTACGAACTTCTATCGGGTCATAGACCTTTTACCGGGATTTCTGAACAATCTTTGATGTACTCCGTTTTAAATGACAATCCGGATTTCGCGCAATTAGAAGTCGCTTTTACAGTAAAAAAAATAATCTCTCGTTGTCTACAACGAAAAACCAATAAACGTTATCAATCGGCGAGTGAGCTATTGGCAGACCTAAATGACACCCAGTCTAAGGAACAAAATAGATCCTTTCCAAAATATCCTAATGTATTAGAAAAGATATTGTTAACATCTAAAACTAAACTTTTGTATGCCAGTTTATTTTCAGTTTTAATAATCTCGATGTTAGGTGTATTTTATCATTATCAAATTACCCTAACGACTGAAAACATTAAAGT
>CAZOBX010000346.1:0-5545 GCA_964578045.1 uncultured Kangiella sp.
GGCTTTAGCAAATTGAAGGTTTTTTGTAAAAATGGGCATAGTTTATCAACTTCTTAATTAGATTTTATTTGGGATTTTGGACAATTATCAGATCACAATCATACCGCATCAGGCTGATTTTCTGGGATTGCATCCCTGAAACGTTGCAACTTGAGGCAATTTTGATTAATTTTTTGTAGTCTTGGATAGGCTTCCATAGCAAAATCAAAGCGATCAGCATTGTATATTTGCGGTATAAGACAAACATCTGCCATAGATAGTTCCCTACCAAAGCAATATGGACCACTTAAATCGCTTTTAGCGAGCAATTTATCAAACGCATTAAAGCCCTGAGCCAGCCAGTGGTGGTACCATTTTGTTTTATCTGCCTCACCTATATTTAATTCATTAGATAAGTATTTCAAGATTCGCAAGTTATTTAAAGGATGCAAATCACAGGCGATAATTTGACACAGTTGCCGTACTAACGCTCTTTCTGTAGCTACCGATGGCAAAAGCGAACGCTGAGGGTATTTTTCTTCAAGATATTCCAAAATAGCCAATGACTGGCCGATGGCAATTCCATCATCAACCAGGGTTGGCACCAAACCTTGCGGATTAATTGATTGGTATTCCGGCTTGTGCTGCTCTCCGCCATCTTTAACCAGATGAACCGATTGCTGCGAATAGGACACTTGTTTTATGTTAAGTGCAAGTCGTACTCGATATGCTGCAGTCGAACGCCAGTAACCATACAATTTAATCATTCATTATCCTCAAAAGTAGCCATTTGCTCTTATCTCTGCCAAATGGTCGGCTATTATCGCCTCTAACTGGCTAAAATCCAACCGGAAATTGAACCTGTCCCAGTCAGGTCTAACCTTTCTTAGCCTCTAACACATCCCAACTGGCATAAGCTTTGTTCAGCTCTTGTTTAACCGATTCAAATCTCTCCAGCGTGGCAGCAGATTTAGCCTTATCGCTATAGAAATCTGGCAGAGATAATTGTTGCTCAAAATCGCTAATTTTCTGCTCAAGCGTTTCGATCACAGCGGGTAATTCATCCAATTGTTTTTGGTCTTTATAGGATAACTTTTTTTCTTTTGTGGTTTTATTACTCAACAAAGATGCTTTGCTAGCGGCTTTACGTTCTGCTTTACTTTCTTTTGGCATCATTTCATCAAAATAACGTTTCCAGTCTTGATAACCTCCAGTGATTTCAATGACTTGATAGAGATCTTTCATTGAATCGTCGCCGCGCTTACCGAGTGGCGGTAATTGGTTATCAAATACCAGCAGTTCGCTGCAGCAATTATCTAAAAAGGCTCTGTCATGGCTTATGATGATGACTGTCGCACTAATTTCGACCAGCATGGTTTCTAAAATTTCTAGCGTTTCGACGTCTAGATCATTGGTCGGTTCATCCAGTATAAAAAGATTGGCTGGTCGGGTAAAAAGCTTGGCCAATAACAGTCGATTAATTTCTCCACCGGACAATGAATGGGCCGGCGCTCTTACTCGATCGGGAGTAAAATTAAAATCAGCCATGTAGGTGATAACGTGCTTATCTTCTCCATCAATCAATACAAAATCTTTGCCATCTGCGATGTTATCAGAAACCGTTTTCTGTAGATCGATGCCATCTCTTAATTGATCAAAATAAGCAACTTCAATATTCTCACTCGCGGTAAATGAACCACTAAAAGGCGGGATTTGGCCTAAAAACGTTTTGATAAACGTCGTTTTGCCGCAACCGTTATCACCCAAAACGCCGATTTTATCGCCTTTTTGAATAATATACGACAACGGCGTTATCAGCGGTTTATCAAAACCAACCTGCATATTTTCCATGGTTGCGATAATTTTACTGCCCTGTTTGGCAATACTTGCTTTTAAATTAACATTGCCAATCACATTGCGACGCTCTGAATGCTCTTGCCGCATTTTCTTTAATGCACGGACTCGGCCTTCATTTCTAGTTCGTCGCGCCTTAATACCTTGTCTGATCCATTTTTCTTCGTTAGCTAAACGTTTATCAAATTCTGAGTTGGTTTTTTCTTCATCCTTTAATTGTTGCGCTTTTAGCTCAAGATAAGCCGCGTAATTACCGGGGTAAAGACGTAAATGTCCACGATCTAACTCCATAATCGTGTCGGCCACTTTATTGACAAAATGACGGTCATGAGAAACAAATAACAATGCCCCTTTAAATTTAAGCAGTTGCTCTTCGAGCCAGTGAATACAGGTTAAATCAAGATGGTTGGTGGGCTCATCCAAGATCAACAAATCCGGTTCTTGGACCAACGCTTTTGCCAATGCAGCTCGACGACGCCAACCGCCGGATAAATTTTCCATTTTAATGTTGCCATCAAGCGACAGTCGAGAGAGAGTTTGCTCCACCCGCTGATCGATGGTCCAACCATCATTGGCATTGATAATCTCTTCCAGAGATTCCAGCTTTGGAGATAAATGGTCTTTAACAATTAATTCCTGATATTCATCCACCGCCTTTTTGATATCGGCCAGACCGGATTCAACAAAGGCTCTAATTGATTGTTCTGTTTTTTCTGGTAGTGCCTGAGGTAAAAAGCCAATCCGATGGTGGCGAGAGCGGTTGATTAAGCCATCATCGGGCATCACTTCACCGCTGATCAGCTTTAATAAGGTCGATTTGCCGGTACCGTTACGGCCAATCAGACAGATCTTTTGGCCCTCTTCGACCACGAAAGAAGTATTGTCTAATAAAATCTGGGGGCCATAGGCCAGGCTAAGGTTATCGCCTCGAATTAAGGACATAAATTGAAGTTTTCATGGAAAATTGAGAGGGCGCTATATTACCAACTTATTGCGGTAAAATCTCATTGCGACATGATATATTTTAATCCAGGCGAATACTTCAGCCGATTAATATTAGGGAATAATCGATTAAACTAAAACTCAATTTCAAGCTCATATAACAGGTTTTGTCCGTTTTTCTCTGCAAATAAAAGAGCAATTTGGTGCATATCCAACTCATATTCGATTTTATTATCCCATTCAAATGCATCTTCGGGCAGCTGTTTTTTTACCTCATCCAGGCTTTGTCCTTGCCATAAATCAAAAAGATGCCACGGTCCCGGCAAAATGTCTCTATTTTCTTTTTTAGTGATAAAGGCATCGGTAAGATGAATTTTTGATACTAGCGATTTTGATACTTCAACCAATAACGATGGACTATATAATAATAACTGTTTCTCGCTACTAAGATTTAATAGCCCTGAGGGCCCGCCAAGTTGCAGTTGGAGCCGTTCAAGGTTTACCTCCTGACCTTTGCGCAATTCTAAATATAGTTGTTCAATACCTTCATTTTGCGATTCCCACTGGCTAAAATCTCCAAGTGGGTGAGCTGTATAGGATGCAAGCTGGAGAGAATAACCATCAAGTGTATATTTCAATTTATCGGTCGGAAATTTCCGGTGTGCATCAAAATGCAAACGTAAAAGCTGATCATTTTGTTTTAATATTAATTCATTATTGTTAGATAAATTTGAACTGATTTCCAAAGCGGCACTGACATCAGCTAAACTCGTATGAGGCCCGAATATCCCGTTAATCCGCCAATCTTTATCATCAAAAAAATCACGAAACGGCGTACGGTTTAGAATATCGACGCTCAATAACGAAGATATTGTATCGATCTTAACCAGCCTATTGGACTGAAAATGAAACCAATGGTCGCGCCCGTATCCTAGAATAATTTCGTTATCTTGTATTGCCAGTTTGACGCTAGGGTCACCTAAAGCATCTGTGACTTGCAAAGGGCTAATACCCAATTTCACCCCGTAAGCACCTTCTGAAATAGACACCTGCGTTTGACTAATATCCGGATGCCGTAATCTCTTAACTGTACCCGAATAGGTGAGCTTTTTGTCCGAACCAAAGTTGATGGTTTTATTCCAGTTTAATCCAATGACTTGCTTACCTTCGCGATTAAATTTTGCCGGTCGCGATTTATCGGCTGTTAAATCATTACATTGATGAATCAATTCTGCTTTAAAACTAAGTAGACGCTCCCCTTTTATTCCACCGGTGTTTGTTAAATATTTTGTATGCCGAGAGAGCAAAATAATAGCATCTGCATTTTGTTTACTGGCTTTTAATCGAATAACTTCAAGTAACCTCTTGATTTTGTCCAAGACCGGTGATTGTACTATTTTTGAAAGGTCGTTTCTATTGACCATTTTATTCACAACTTTTACTTTCACTGTGACAGTGTCCAGTATTTGGTAGTGGCAAACCGGATAATAATCTAATATTGGAGGCAAAGGTTCTTCTGCATTGATAGTCATCGATATCAATACACACAAAGGTAAATAAACAATTCGGTTTAATCTAAACAAGCCCATTCCTTTTCGACACCTTTAGAGAATATAGTAGGACAAATATAACTAATAACACTAAGATAAGTAAAGACTTGATATAGCTATTCTCACTAAAGTCAGCGATATCTAGTGAACGGATAAAACATTGAAAATATTAATTAATCGCAACTATCGCGAATGACTGGCGCCTGCTACCAATGTCAGGGCTCACGGTAAACACGATGCTCCCGACACGGCATTTGCACGATCTCTTTGAGCTAGGAGCGCTTAAATTTGACCTGGTTGTTCCAACATTTTTGCCATTTTACGATGAATCAAATTCAATGCCTGCAGCGGCCTTATCATCACTTTGAAATTAACGATTTCTCCTTCATCGTTAAAAGAAATCATATCAACACCATTGACATAAAGACCTTCGATCTCGACTTCAAATTCGAGCACATGATGATTGTCGCTGGCAATTTCTCGGGTGTAATGAAAACTCTCATTCAAGAAGGTGTGAAACGCGGCATGTAAATACGAACTTACGGTTTTTTTACCCTCAATCAGCGTATGCACTACCGGAGAATGTAACACTACATTTTCAGCTAGTAGCTGGTCTAGACCAGCCGGATTACGATGATGCACCATCTCATGCCATGTTTGAATCATGATATTTTCCTATTCACCAGAAAGAATATTATCGAATCTACACCTCATCTGAGCCTTCTGCAATATCATCAAAAAGAAAAGTACTCAAATATCTTTCACCAGTATCTGGCAACATGGCCAGGATTGACGATCCTTGAGGCGCATTTTCTGCTACTTTCAACGCTGCAGCAAAGGTTCCACCAGCGGAAATACCACAAAATATCCCTTCTTTGGCAGCCAATTCTAAAGCAATATCTCTGGCTTCTATATCAGTTACCGGCAGTACTTCATCGATAACGTCTCGGTTGAGAACCGATGCGACAAAGTCAGGTGTCCAACCTTGAATTTTGTGAGGCTGCCAATCATTACCTTTTAATAGTGCTGCCCCTTCAGGTTCAGTAGCGATCACTTTAAGATCAGGCCTGGCAACCTTTAATACTTCACCAACCCCAGTAATAGTCCCACCAGTTCCATAGCCGCTGACAAAATAATCCAGTGGCAACCCGGCAAAATCGACTAGAATTTCCGGCGCCGTGGTATTTCGATGATATTCCGGGTTAGCGGGATTATCGAAT
>CAZOBX010000347.1:0-5539 GCA_964578045.1 uncultured Kangiella sp.
GGTTAGTCATTCTAACTCAAAATTTCATAACAAAGAAGATGGTAGCTTATAGCCTTGCCCTTCGGGTGCTCAGCTAAAAAGCCTGCACCGCGTTACAACTCTTGGTAAGGGCTAGCCAAAGCTGGCCCCGCGAGCGGAGCGAGTGCTTTGGGTCTTGCCTTCGAGTTGTGCCTCGCCTAAGAGCGCCTACTTTTGGTGTTCAGGCATTTTAGCTGAGCACTGGAACCTGCATTTTGAGGTAGCACGGGTATAATCATTCAGGTATAGAATTTAATCATCTGTTAGAGCAATATTTGCTATGGCCAAAGGCCGGGATTGTCTAAACCGAAATGAGCCGATTTACCAGTCATCAGATTAAAACACTGTACTGCTTGTCCCGCTCCGCCCTTAATTAAGTTATCGATTGCGCTGGTAATACATAAGGTTCGCTTGCCGGTATCTTCATCGATACGGGTTTCGATGCTTATTTCCACTCGGGCGGTACCAGTAACAGCAACAACTTCAGCCGCAGCGCCTTTCGGGCGGACGTTAGTTAATCGATGATCCGCATAATAATCTTCGTACAACGATTGGATGCTAGTCTGATCCTGGCCTTCTGCTAAATCTAACTGAGAAACGGCTAAAATACCTCGAACCAATGGCGCGGAAACTGGTACAAAATCCAGCGAAATTTTAGTCGCGCCAGCGTTGGTCAAGGTCTGCACAATTTCAGCTCGGTGTTGATGATGAAGCGCTTTGTAAGCTTTTAAATTATTCACTCGTACCGCGTGATGAGTGCCTGCCTGGGGTTTTACCCCGGAACCTGAGGAGCCGGTCATGGCAACGGTTCTGACATTGGTTTGTGTTAGCAGGCCGGCATTGGCCAGCGGTAAAAGGCCCATCGCAATGCCGGTGGCAAAACAACCTGGACTCGCAACATGTTTGGCACTTTTTATCGCTTCACTATTTAACTCAGGCATGCCGTAGACAAAGCTGCCTAAGCGATCAGCACATGGATGTTCCGGTGCGTAGTCACGGGTATAGTCGGTTAAGTTTTCTAAGCGGAAATCGCCAGACAAATCGATAATTCTGACGTCCTGATCAAATAATTCCATGGCGACCTTGGCGGTGATGATATGTGGCATGGCCAAAAAGACGATATCAGCACCATCGACGCATTCTTTAGGAGTAATATCCTGCATCTTAATGTGATCATAACCGGGCAGATTTCGGTGAACCTGACTAACCGATTGGCCAATAAAGTCTTTACTGGATACCCGTAGAACTTCGACATCATCGCGGACTAACATATGGCGTAGAATTTCAGCTGCGCCGTAACCGGCTCCGCCAATAATGGATACTTTAGTTTTGTTCATAATTGTTTACCTTACTGATGTTGCTACTAATTTTCAAATAAAAGAACCCTCGTCCCAGCTTTCTTCCGTTGGAGGGGAGGGCCTAAAGGTGCGGTATCTAATCTTGCTAAAGTTCTACCGCTTCCAATAAAACTCCGACTCTTTGTCCGACCGGAACATTATTATTAGGGAAGACTATCGCCTCACCGTCGTTTTCGACAATATATTTTTCATTATTTCCATCCGAAGCTAGCAATGTACCTTTTTTAAAGGCGGTAAAATTCTTAATATCATCAGAGAGTAGTAGTTTGAAATCATCGTTTACTTTGATAATTTCTTGTTTAACCTTAAATACTTTATAGCGGTCATTATCAAAGGGGATCGTATTTACCGCTTTGGCCTCAATCAGGCATTTCATATTTTTGCTAATACCGCTAAACTTTTGCATATCATTTTCACCAAATGGTTTCACTTTGCCAAGTTCGACGGTCGCAGATAATGCGCTAAATTGGTTGCTGGTATAATAACTAAACGTCCCGGCTGGTTGGTTGCCTAGTAATACGGTGGTAATATCGGCGCCGCCAAAAAATGCTATATGCTCTTTATCCCAAGGCCTATCTCCCATAAAAGGATAGAGTACAAATTTTTCATACTGAGATGGTCTTATCGCTGTGTGCAAATCAAAATGGTATCTGTTTTGTGCTGAGTCACCGTGATCCTTGAATTCATAAAAATCTGTCACCGCTTTTTCTATTGCTTCAGCACGTTCTGTTTCATAGTCCTTAGTTTCGCTATCAGTATATCTGGCTGAAAACAATCGATTAAGATTTTGACTCAAAAAGCGTTTACCAATATTTACCGCCGGTGGATTACCAATGATCAACATCAGTCTTACATTCACCTGCAGTTGGTTATTCCAGATATCTTTGACTATTTGCTCAATAATTTCCATTGGCGCTGTTTCATTGCCGTGAATGCCGCTGGAAATTAACAGACTGGTATTGCACGCTTCTACCGGCTCAAACTGAAGAATTCCAGTGTCTAGTAGACGGACCACTATTCCGTTGTCTAGCCTAAGGCTTCGGCTTTGCGGAATGCCTTTTTCCCACTGGCGGGAGAGTGCCAGAAAATTTCCAGTTGCTTCAAATTGTTGCCAGCTTTGTTCAAATTTGTTCATGTCGGAGAGATTTCTTTATTGCGAAAAGGATGCTTTACTCACTCCCCCTCTGAAATTCCTACACGGATGTAGGCTATTAAGGCACCAAAAGTAGGCGCTCTTAGGCGATACAGGAGCAATTGCCGAGTAGCCTGGGGAGAGGTTATTTTAATCACGATGAATAATTAATTCAATTATAGCAATCCTGATGTTGGATCCATAGCATAGAAAGCTGCTGAATGGCAGAATTGTTAGAGGTTGAACCACTGGTTTTGGAGCTATCTTGGCAAAGTATCTCGATATTTTCCACGATCAGAAAATCCAGCGATTCGGCAGACAGCTTTGTTTCGATCGCCGTTTTATCACGACAAAGAGCCACCACCAAGATTGACTGAATTTCCTTTTCCAAACTGAGTTCGCCTTCCAGCATATGATACCGTGCCATATTAAGGTTTCCTAAATAAGGTTTCTTCCAATGTTGCTCAAATGTTCGCCGAGTACATCGTAGCTCAGTAGTTGATTGCTCGGTTAGTAACAGCGCTTTGGATGAGGTTTCTAATTGGGCAATTTCAATCAGTTTTTGAAAAGTTTGGCTAAACCAAAGGGCGAACAATAATCGATTAACACTGTAGTGATCTTTGTCTTGTAGCCCCAATAGCAATTTTTTGACCGCAGATTTTTGATAAAAATCACCAGCCGCTTGCCAGAAATCAGCAATTTGTTTGTTTTGTTTTTCTTCTACTGTTTGCATAATCAATGACTGATTCAAGATTTACGCTCAATTTTTTAAATAATCCAGTGCCATATTGGCAAGCGTCTTCACACCTAACTTCATACCACTTTCATCAATAAAGAACTCAGGGGTATGGTGGGCAGGAGCATCTTCAATTTTGACATTCTTCGGTTTGCCTCCCAAAAAGAAATAAAACCCAGGGATTTCTTTAGCAAAAAAGGAAAAATCCTCTGCCCCCGTAATGGCATCAATTAATACCACATTACTTTCGCCCGCCTGACGTCGCATGGTGGGCAACATGTGATCAACTAATGCCGGTGTATTGTAAGTAACCGGATAGGAACTAGCCATAGGAATATCAATATCTACACTCGCATCCATACTCTTAGCAATATGGGTGGCAATCTTGCGAATCTTTTTATGGATCTGTTTTCTCATGTCTGGATCAAGCGCTCGGATGGTTCCGATTAACTCAACCTCAGCGGGAATTATGTTGGAGCGGACCCCACCATGAATGCTTCCAATGGTTACTACCGCGGCCTGTTTGGTTAGCGGCATCTGTCTGGAGACAATGGTTTGTAAACTATTGATGATCTGCGCTGAAACCACAATTGGGTCAACGCCGTTCCAGGGTGTCGAGCCATGAACCTGTTTACCGTGCACTCGAATTCTAAAGTCATCCACGCTCGCCATAATACTGCCAGGACGGTAACCAATCACCCCAACCGGTGTCTGAGAGCTAATGTGTAGGCCAAAAATGGCATCAACATCAGGGGACTTTAATACCCCCTGTTTAACCATTAATTCGGCGCCACCTTCTTCTCCTTCAGGCGCACCTTCTTCGGCTGGTTGAAAAATAAATTTAACAGTGCCCGGTATGCTGTCTTTTACCTGAGCTAGCACTTCTGCGACGCCCATCAATATCGCGACATGGGTATCATGACCACAAGCGTGCATCACACCAATATTCTGACCGGCATAGGTTGATTTAACTTTTGAGGCAAAAGGCAAGTCCACTGATTCGGTAATTGGCAAGGCGTCCATGTCCGCTCTAAGCGCAACCACTTTACCTGGTAATCCACCTTTTAAGATCCCAACCACGCCGGTATGTGCAACACCTGTTTGTACTTCGATCCCCAGAGACTCGAGGTGAGCGGCGATGATTCTTGCGGTGTTAAATTCTCTATTTGATAATTCTGGATTAGCATGAAAATGACGCCGCCAATCGATAACCTTGGCTTCAACTTGATTGATCAAGGGGCTCAGCTGATTCGTTTGGCCGGCTCGAACAAAGTTACTCAAAAAAAGCGAGAAGATTATTAATAGAACTTGATAGCTATTTTTGAGCATGAAGTTTAACACCGCTTAAAACTGAAAGATGCTGTCAGGATACTGGGTTTAGGTATAAGCCTCAAGTCAAATACCGGCTGATCTATACCCGTGCTACCTCAAAATGCAGGAACCTGCATTTTGAGGTAGCACCGGTATACACACACAGCCCATGCTACACTTTGTTGAACAACAATAGGTTTAAGGGATTACAGCATGAGCATCGATAACATAACGGAAACAAACAGAATCATACTACGACCGATGCAGCCAGAAGATTCGGCGCAGGTGCATTATTATAGAAACTTGTCCGATGTTTCTATTTTTCAAGGTTGGACGCCCGAAACTAGCGAAGAAGTGAAAAATTACGCTCTTCAAATGAGCAGCAAACAAGCCTTCAAAGCTGACGACTGGTACCAAATTATTATTCAAAGTAAAAGCGAAAACCGGGTGATTGGCGATCTGGCGGTTTGCATTGATGCCGAAACCAATCAGCAAGCGGAATTAGGTATTGCGCTTGACCCGGCATTTCAAAAACAAGGTTTTGCGACTGAGGCAATCCAAGCTATTTGTGGCTATTTATTTTCCGAAAGATCTTTGAGGCGGATCCACGTATCGGTTGATCCGAGAAATACCGCTTCATTAAACCTATTTGCTCGAGTAGGCTTCCGTCAAGAAGCGAGACATATTGAAAGTATCTTTTTTAAAGGGGAATGGTGTGATGATATAGTGATGGCTGTGTTGAAAAGGGAATGGTTATACCCGTTCCCACCTCAAGATGCAGATTTCAGCAAGGCTAGAAACTGCCCTATTTGAGGCATGGAATTTTTCGGCTAGTCATTTATGTCCAAGGATGGACTGTATGCAGGAAATGCAAGGAGCAATTTCCTGTCTAGCTAGAAATTTCATAACAAAGAAGAGGGTTGTTTATCGCCTTGCCCTACGGGTGCTCAGCTAGAAAACTTGCACTGCGTTATCACTCTTGGA
>CAZOBX010000348.1:0-5531 GCA_964578045.1 uncultured Kangiella sp.
AAATCGCACCAACTTACTCCACCGGTGAATGTGGCGTTATGCACAAAACCAAAAATGGAGAACGTATGAATCTTAAACTATTGGTAGCTATATTCATCATTGGATCAAGTAGCTTTAGTTATGCCGGGACACAGCTGGCAGAACAAACAATTACAACTGTGTCGTCTGGTTGGGGGGGAGAGGGAATCTATCTGGATACTACGGAAGGATTAAGAGCAGAGGGGTGCACAGGCAAAGCAAAAATGCTCCCAGATAACTTGTTATTTAAAGAAAACCTTTCGTTAATACTATCTGCGTTCCATGCCGGAACCAAGGTGAGATTGTATGTTGATGGCTGTTCAGGAACGAATATGTTGCTCAAAGCAATCCTTCTAAATAAATAGAAAGCATAACTAGGCATTGCACTCGGACTCCACCTACTGTCACATTTTTTACAAAAGGCGCAAAAAATTCGCCAGCAGGCTACGCCGGTGAATGCGGCGTTAGGCAGATATCTAAACTGGAGAATATTTTGAAAAATATAATATGTAAATTATCATTTTTTGTCATGTTGGTTACAAGTATTGGTTACGCGGCAAACGAACAAATTACCGCTACTAGAACAATTGTAGAGATCCATACTTACGCTGGAGGCGCAACAATTGTATATACCCCTGCTGATATAGATCATGGTTGTGAGGGGAGTGGAGCAACGACAAATGTACATATAGATTGGACAGCTGACGACAACATGAAGGCAATGTATTCCTTAGCTCTTACTGCCTATGCCAGCAAAAAGATCGTGGGTTTCGGTGTCAATGGCTGTGTTAGCGGAAATGGAGGATCGATACCCAATTTGTACAGAATAGACGTAAAGGATTAAAACTTGCCTAACAAGAAAAATTCACTCGGAAGTCAAAAAGTGCCGCTTCACTCTGCTTTTTCCCTCCGGTGATTTTGGCGTTAAAGGCTCCAAACCCTCACACAGCAGTCATTCAAAACAAAACTCCTCAACGACCGCTACTCGGAGAGACTGTGTGAAAACGAATTTGGAGCAACTTAAACTTCATTTTTTACAAGAAAATCTCGGCTGAGCTTAATTTCTTTATAGGCTTTGATACTAAATTGGGGTTATTTAACTAAAAGACCGGTTTGTCTGACTGCTCCACTGTAGCCCTTGTTATTCCTGGTCTTCAGGCAAAGAAAGAATAGAAAGGCGTCTGCCTGGTTTTTTCATAAATGCTCCCCCAAAAGGTAGAGATTCTACAGAAGAATACTTGGTTGATGGGGATTTTGAGTATCAATTCATTATTTATCTCAACCTGATATTGCTTGTCATTAGCCTCCAAGTTACTCTTTATACTATGCGCAGTTTGTAAAGAGTTAAATTTAAAAGCGAACACCCGGGCGCGGGAAAATTACACTGAGTTTTAGACTGTCGAAACTAACCAATATTGTTCTTCAACCAAAGGAAGGTGAGAATAAATGGTAGACCAAAATTTATTCCAAAAAATAGAAGCTGCCAAAACCAGCGGTGCGACAACACTTAACCTAAGCAATAGTTTTCTCTCGGTATTACCGAAAGAGATTGGCGAGCTCACCCATCTGACAGAGCTTAATCTTGGAAATAACAAACTCATAGTATTACCGAAAGAGATTGCCGAACTCAAACAACTGAATATACTTAACCTTAGTAATAACCAATTTGCGGTATTACCCGAAGCAATTGGGGCGTATTCACAACTGACTGAACTCGACCTTTATAGAAACGAACTCACAGAATTACCAATAGAGATTACCTCGCTCTCAAAACTTACCAAGCTTGGCCTTAGCTATAACCAGTTCACAACATTTCCTAAGGAAATTACCGCGCTAACACATCTGACTGAGCTTTTCTTGGGAAATAACTATCTGACGATATTACCGGAAGAGTTTGGTGAACTCAAACAACTGAATACGCTTTACCTTGGTGGTAACCAACTCAAGGCGTTACCCCACACAATTTGGGCGCTCACACAACTGAATACGCTTTACCTTAATATTAACAAACTGACAACATTACCTGAAGAAATGGGTACACTCACCCAGTTGACTACGCTTAACCTTGCTTATAACAAGCTAGCTTCATTACCTGAAGAAATTGGGATGCTCTCCGAACTGACTGAACTTAACCTTGCTTATAACAAGCTAATCTCATTACCTACAACAATTGGTACGCTCTCCCAATTGACTACGCTTGTCCTTTTGGGCAATCAACTCAAAAAGCCACCAATACGTATTGTCGAAGAAGGAATTGGCGCTATCCGCCGCTGGCTTGAAGAGGAGGCCAAACAAGGAACCGTCGAAAATTACCAAACCAAAGTCTTAATATTAGGTTCTCCGGGGGTAGGTAAGACGACCTTACGTAAAAAATTCGATGAAATCCACTACCCACTTAATCCAGATGAACCACGTACCGTAGGTGTTGAGATATTTCATTGGAATTTTGATTTAATGGATGATCAGAAACCACAAAGAGCAACAGCTAATGTATTTGATTTTGGCGGGCAGAAGATTCAATACATGGCCCACCAATTCTTCCTGTCACCGAAGGCTTTCCATATCCTCATGATGAACGACGAGCACGATGACAGAACCACAGGCTATTGGTTAGAAAACATTCGAGCCATCGATCACAAGCCAACTGTTCTCCCTATTTGCAACGAATTCGAGGGTCGAACCAACCACCGTTTACCGACTGTCATAGATACTATCAACCCGCTATCGCTTTTGACGGTGAATCTGAATTCGCCCTATTCAGAAGAGTTAATAGGCTGGATGACGACTATAAAAAAACGTATCGGAAATCACATCCTAGCAACCAAGGAACCGGTATTGACCCATTGGTTGGCGATCCAACATCAGTTGAGTTTATTGACAGAACCCCATATCGCGATTGAAGCGTATCGAACGCTGTGCGTCGAAAACAAACTAGACAATGTTGGCTCTCAAAATGATTTATTGATCGATTTAAATAAAATGGGTCATGTATTGTATTTTGAGAATGCCTCTACGAGAGTGTTTCTTCAACCCAATTGGCTGATTAAGGCACTTTATACCTTATTTAAGCCGAAAAACAATCTCATCAAAGATTCGTATTTTCGGCGCGAAGACTTGATGAAGGCATGGTCCAAACCGGATAAAGAAATCGGGAGACCGCCCTATACGGGAGAAGAGCAGGATATGTTGTTTCATCTGCTATTGCAGCGTCAGTTTAACGTTTGTTTCCAGCCGGAAAATGAGAAGCGTTATTTAGTGCCACAATACTTGCCTATTGAACCTCGAAGAGCGGATTGGGAACAACGAAGCAATAAGGATAGATGGTCCGTCCAACGCTGCCACTATGGTTACACTTTTCTACCAATGGGATTTATGGCCCAGCTTATCGTGTCGTTACACTCTCTAATATTAACGACAGAAAGAGCTCTATGTACTTGGCATAATGGCATGCTATTACAACTGGGTGATGCCCTTGCACTGATAGAAGAAAGAGACACAAAAAGGGTTTATGGTAAACACATTGCGATTGAGATCGCGGGACCACCAAAAGATGAAGCCGACTTGCAACGCCGTATACTCGGTGTTATTGACAATCTGTGGGACCAACATTACTATTTTTACGAACTAAACCTCTACCAACCCTGTGAGAAGTGTTTGCTGGGAACTAAAAAGGGGCATGAGTTTAGACTGAATGATAACTCCACGCCATGCTGTGATAATGGCCATGAAAGACCCATTGAAAGAGGAAACAAGACTGTGAGTCATAATATTACAAATATTGCAACGAACGGGGCGACCATCAATATTGGCAGCGTTATTCAAGGCAATATCAACATTCGTATAAATGATGAAGAAAAACAAGAGCAAGTTAAACAATTAGAACTGCTAATTGCAGCCATTAAGGCTGGACCTCCTTTTCCAGAAAAGGATAAATCTGTGCGACATCTTGAAAATGCTGCTGAAGCGATAGATGAGTCAAAATCGAAATCGGATATCGATTCCTACTTCAAGAAAGGGAGTGCATTTCTTAGTACGATTGAAAAGGGTTCAAAATTGTATAAGAAATCAATCGAAATATTAAGTAGTTTTGGTTATACATTTACTTAAAGATCGACAATACTAATTCTACAAAAGGCGTCTTTTGTAAAGAGTAGGCTATACTTGATCGTGTAATTATGCGGCTTCCGGCGGGGATAAAAAAAGTGACCAACCGGCGAAATGTAAAGAGTGCGACTAAAACGGTCACAGGTGGCCATGAAAGAAGCAAGGATTTCCTAAATGAAACGGAAATATCCTCGTTATTAGAAGCATCGAAAAAAGGAAGACATGGGATCAGGGACTATGTTTTATTGTTAATGATCTTTCGGCACGGTCTGCGGGTCAGCGAAGTCATCAATATGAAACTCACTGATTTGAACCTTAAACAATCCCGAATTTGGATCGAGCGATTAAAGAATGGGTTGTCAGTCGAACAGCCAATCGCCGGTGATGAGCTAAGAGCCATCAAACGCTATCTAAAAACTCGAGGTGATAATTTACCCTGGTTATTTGTTAGCGAACGGTGCCAACCGCTCGTTCGCCAGTCAGTCAACTATTTAATCAGGAAATATTCGATTGAAAGCAAACTTCCTGATGTTCATCCGCATACGCTCCGTCATTCATGCGGCTATTATCTTGCTAACCAGGGGTATGATTTGAGGCTAATCCAAGATTATCTTGGTCATCGAGACCCAAAACATACGGTTCATTATACTCGAATTGCCGGCAGTCGATTCGATGGGCTTTGGTAATAAAAAGATGGTGCCTCTACAGCCCATGAAATTAACAGCTTGCAGACGACTTTGATACATTTCGAGGGGATCTGGGTGGAAGGCCGATTGGCCTCATTTTGTACTTGGCCGGTCGCAGAAATGTGGGGCAAACGTTGTTCCATGATCACGAAATTGATCTACTGGCTGCCATACCGGATGACCTGGGCGCGCTTGATGCGCGGTATGTTGAGAAGACCTATGGTCCCAAAGTTGAGGCGATTATTCGTCGCCGCGATTTGACAAACGCAACCTCGCGAGCAATAATTGACCTATGCAAGATCTTTTCTCCCAAAAAGCAGCCAAAAAACGTGTCGTTCGTCGTCGCGAGAGCGAGCTATTGGCTAGTGGAAAGGTGTCTCCCATGCAATTAGGCCGACAAAACTTCTGCATGAAAGGCATTCAATTATCCAAGTTCAAAAATTCAGACGGCAGCTTCTCGCTGTTTTAAGCGTTCTATCTACCTGATATTTCTCCCCTATTCTGCCTAAATCCGTTAAAATACCATTATTACGTATAACGGGTCAAGCCGCGTTCTTAATGATATAAACCTCAATCCGCCTAAGTTCCTTTGCAATCTTGCTATCATTTCGCTTTGCTTTACTCACCTGACTAGTAATAAAACTCACCGAACCAACATGTCTCAGCTCAAATGCCTGCATGATTTCTTTCAATGAATAATCGGCTAACTGTTGGCATAAATAC
>CAZOBX010000349.1:0-5442 GCA_964578045.1 uncultured Kangiella sp.
GCTGTGGTCGGGCGCTTCCTTCACGACCGGAGATTCAATCTTGAATGCGTACCAAAACCAGGCTTGGCAGTTGCTCGTGAGCGGAGTCGTGGTAATCGTGCTGCCCCTTTCGTCCGGATGTGCTTCGACGGGGTCCGGCGGTGAAATCAGAGATGAAGGCGCAACCGGGCGGGGCGGTAAACCTAAAGCGGGTTTGACGGGGTTTAGTGTATCTAATCTTGAAATTCCCGGTTATGCCAGACCTTGGGAAGTGAAATACGGTAAACCGGGTCGAATAGTTTCTGCTTTCGAAATTATGATGGATGGTCCTTTAGGTGGCGCGGCATTTAATAACGAATTTGGCCGGCCAAATCTGTGTGGTTATTTCAGAACCTACCAGCAAAGCGTTGATTTCGATTTTGGCTCTCAGCTGAGGGGCTATCATAAACCGATCATGATCGCCGGTGGAATGGGTAATATCCGTGATCAACATGTGCAAAAAGCAGAAATCAAACCCGGTTATCACGTGATTGTACTGGGTGGACCTGCGATGCTAATTGGATTGGGTGGCGGCGCAGCATCCTCAATGGCGTCTGGATCCAGTCATGAAGATTTAGATTTTGCTTCCGTCCAGCGAGAAAATCCAGAAATGGAAAGGCGTTGTCAGGAAGTCATCGATCATTGTTGGTCGATGGGGGAGAAAAACCCGATTGCTTTTATTCATGATATTGGTGCAGGTGGATTATCCAATGCGGTGCCTGAATTAGTTCATGACGGCGGCCGAGGTGGTTCATTTGAATTGCGTCGGGTTCCAAACGATGAGCCGGGCATGAGTCCAGTAGAGATCTGGTGTAACGAATCTCAAGAAAGATACATGCTGGCGGTTTCTCCGCAAGACAAAGATATTTTTGAAAAGATTTGTCAAAGAGAGCGTTGTCCTTTTGCAATATTAGGCGAAGCATTAGAAGAGCAACATTTAATTTTAAGTGATGAGCATTTTGACAATAACCCAGTGGATATTCCAATGGATGTTCTTTTTGGTAAAGCGCCAAAAATGCATCGCGATGTTCAATCGGCTAAAGTCATAAAAAATGACATCCATATCGAAGCGAGTCTGGATGAAGCGGTCGACCGGGTATTAAGTTTACCCGCTGTTGCGGACAAAACTTTTCTTATCACGATTGGCGATCGAACAGTTGGAGGTTTGTCGCACCGAGATCAAATGGTCGGCCCATGGCAAGTGCCAGTCGCTGATTGTGCCGTGACCGCCTCCAGTTTGAAATCTTATACTGGCGAAGCAATGGCGATGGGGGAAAGAACACCAATCGCTAATTTAAATTATGGTGCGTCGGCTAGAATGGCGGTGGCTGAATCCATTACCAATATTGCTGCGAGCAAAATCGACAACATCAGCCATATTCGATTGTCAGCAAACTGGATGGCTGCTTGTGGTGCAGAAGGAGAAGATGCCGGGTTATATGAAGCGGTTCATGCGATTGGTATGGAGCTATGTCCAGATTTAGGCATTGCTATTCCGGTAGGTAAAGATTCCATGTCAATGCAAACTGCCTGGCAGGATGGTGATGAGGCGAAACGTGTTGTTGCTCCGCTTTCTCTGGTGATTACCGCATTTGCACCAGTGACTGATATTCGAAAAACGCTGACCCCACAACTTAAAACAAATATTGACAGTCAATTAATTTTAATTGATTTAGGTGAAGGTAAAAATCGTCTTGGTGCGACAGCATTGGCGCAGGTTTTTAATCAACTCGGTGCACAAAGTGCAGACGTTGGATCGGCTTCAAGCTTAAAGAATTTCTTTAATGCGATTCAAAAACTTAGTCAAGAGAATTTATTGCAGGCTTATCATGATCGTTCTGACGGCGGTTTGCTTGCCACGCTTGCCGAGATGGCATTTGCTGGAAACTGTGGTTTAGATATCGATTTATCAATGCTTGAAAATGCGTCCTTGCCTGTTTTATTTAATGAAGAACTAGGATGTGTCATTCAAATAGAAACAAGTCATCAAAAGCAAGTGATGGAGATTCTAAGTTCATTTAAACTTGATGCTATGAGCCATCATATTGGTTCTCCAAGCCAGGATAAAAATATTCAAATTTCTCACGGGCATAATCAATGGTTATCTCGTGACTTAATGGACCTTCGGGCGATTTGGTCAGAAACCTCCTACCAAATGCAGTCATTAAGAGATAATTCAGAATGTGCAGTACAAGAAAAACAAACTAGACTGGATATCAATAATCCAGGTATTACACCAGATTTAAGCTTTGACCCCAGTGAGGATATTGCGGCTAATTTTCTAAATAATTCAAATAAACCGAAAGTGGCTATTTTAAGAGAACAAGGGGTTAACAGTCATTTAGAAATGGCCGCTGTTATGCTTAAAGCAGGCTTTAATGCCATTGATGTTCATATGAGTGATTTAATGAACCAAAGCATAGACTTATCTGATTTTAAGGGATTGGTTGCCTGCGGTGGTTTTTCTTACGGTGACGTTTTGGGGGCTGGTGAGGGCTGGGCAAAATCCATTTTGTTTAATCACAATCTTAAACGGATGTTTACCGAATTCTTTGCTCGTGAGGATACCTTTTCGTTAGGGATTTGTAATGGTTGCCAGATGATGTCCAATCTTCGCTCTATTATTCCTGGCAGCGACCATTGGCCCCATTTTGTCAGAAATCGGTCGGAGCAATTTGAAGCGCGTTTCTCAATGGTGGAAGTGGTCGAAAATCCGTCCATTTTTATGAAAGGCATGGCAGGATCTAAAATTCCGATTGCGGTTTCTCATGGTGAAGGGCGAGCAGAATTTGTTTCTTCAGACAAAGCTGAAAAAACGAATGGTTCAGGATTAATTACCACTCGTTTTATCGATAATTTCGGTGAAGTGACTGAACAATATCCGGCTAATCCTAACGGTTCACCTTTTGGGATTACTGGCTTAACTACAACCGATGGTCGGGTGACGATTATGATGCCGCACCCTGAGCGTGTTGCACGAACAGTGCAAAATTCTTATGCGCTGCCTGAGTGGGGTGAAGATGGACCGTGGACTCGAATGTTTCGTAATGCGAGAGTTTGGGTGGGGTAAAATATCTAATTTTTAATTGTAAGGGGCGCTCTGTAAGTGCCCTTTTTTATTGACTGTGTAGTTAGCTTCAATTCAGGATAAGCACAACCATCCAGCGCAGCCATTTTAGAGGCTAACTTGACTCCAATCCTCTTTGTTCTGTTGTAACTTATTAAATATTAAGCTTTTTCCGGCTATTCTTATCCAGATTTGAGGTTTATTAATATGCGGGGTTAGAGAATTACTCTTAAATAGCACCCTTCAACCTCTGTCAAATACCATAGAATTGAGAAATAACGCGATACTACTTGTATAAGTAGTTATAAGGTTTATAATCTTATTCCCCCTGCATAAAAATTCGGTTTTAGACCACTCCATTTATGCAAATTTAAGATCTTATGTCGTCATCATTACAAATAGTCTCATTACAACAAGTCCTGAAACGGGCTGATATCTGGCAAGCGTCGCAGCGACGGAGTCAGTACCACTCTATCGCTAGTAGTTACTCACCTCTGGATAAGCTTTTACATATTGGAGGCTGGCCTTTAAACCGATTAACTGAAATTCTGCTTGAACGGCCGCATATTGGTGAAATGCAGCTGGTTTTACCGGCAATCGCTAAAGCCATGCAAAAAGGTGGTTGGTTGTTTTTAGTCGAACCCCCTTTTAATCCTTATGCGCCTGCCTGGCTGAAAGCCAATATCGATATTCAAAAAATGATCATCATTCAATCTTGTCAGGAGAAAGACTGGTTATGGGCGGCAGAGCAGGTTATCGGTCATCAGGGTATATGCTGCACTTTGTTTTGGCCACCTAAAGATAATCTTTCAAATAAGGTTTTAAAGCGTTTACAGCTTGCGGCTGAGCAAGGTAGCAAACTTAATTTTATTTTTCGATCGATGTCTGTTGTCGGCCAGACATCACCAGCTAGTTTGAGGTTAGTCGTTAAAAAAACAGAAAGCAAAAAGCCAGAAAAAAAAATATTTAATTTAAGAGGAATAGTTCATTCAAGAAAAATAGCGATCGAAGTTTTGAAGCAAAGTGGGGGGTGGAGCGGGCAGAAAGTAATTGTTGATCTGTCTGATCCCGGTAGGAGCGTGCCTCCGTGCCGCGAAAAAATCGCGCCGGGACGGACGCTCCTAAAAAGAAAATAAAATAGGTCAAAGAAATGCTCTGGTTATCACTCAATTTTTATCAATTACCGTTAGATGTTTTTTTGTTGAAATCATCCGACTCTACCCTCCAAGAATGTGAGTTTGCGGTCGTCGAAAATGGCTACCTGGCCTATTGTAATCAAGCGGCTATCGACAAAGGATTAGAAACCGGTATGAAAGTCTCAACGGCTTATGCTCTATCGAGTGAACTAAAGATAAAACAACGTAATTACGATATTGAAAAAAATATGTTAACTCAATTAGCGACTTTAGCTTACGGGTTCAGTTCACAAGTTTGTCTTTATAATGAACAAACAATTTTGTTAGAAGTACAAGCAAGCTGTAAATTATTTACTAATTTGGGTTCATTATTAGAACAGCTAGTCGTTGCTTTATCGGCTCTTCAGGTTAAATGTTTTTCAGCCTTAGCGGCCACTCCTAAGGCCGCTTATTTGTTAGGGCTTTATCAGCAAAGGACTATTGGCGAGCTTGTTTCTTCTGCTCGTGGTCAATCACTCTCAGGTCTTAATCAGGAAAGCAGAAGGCAACTTGATCGAGTGCCGATTGCTTATCTTAGTTATGAATCGGCATCTAACTCGAATATTAAAGTCGAAAAAGTTAGAAAAATGGGGATTAGAATCCTCGGAGAGTTAATTAATTTGCCCGGAAGCGCCATTGGCCGACGTTTTGGTAAAGCCTTTTTACATTACCTGTATTGTCTAAAAGGTGATATTAAGGATCCTCAGGATTTATTTAGTATTCCCGAGAAGTTCTCTATACAACGCTGTTTTGTTAATGGTTTAGATACTATCGAGCAAGTATTATTTCCTGCTAAAGCGATGTTAGATAGTTTGTCCATATTTCTTAAAATTAGACGAGTGATGGCGGTAAAAATTGTTTGGCGATTGCACTGCTTTAATGGTGACGAATTGTTTTTTGAAATTGACCTTTCCTCTGAAGTTCAAAATACTGAACAACTAATGATGTTAACACGCTTGAAATTGCAGACATTTATATTGCAAGAAAAAGTAGAAACGGTATTTTTAGAATCTAAAAGCTTTATTGCATTAAAAGAGAAACAAGCTTTTTTAGGTTTGAATGATAATCGGACTGGAATATTGGATGGTTCAGGTGAGGTTGGTTCGCTGATGGATAAACTAAATGTTCGATTAGGAAGCGCACGCTGCTCAAAGCTTTTATATAAAGATGAACACTTGCCAG
>CAZOBX010000350.1:0-3347 GCA_964578045.1 uncultured Kangiella sp.
TTCTAGGTTCTAGGTTCTAGGTTCTAGGTTCTAGGTTCTAGGTTCTAGGTTCTAAAATGGAAAACTATCAGCATTGGTTCAGTCAAGTTTTTTCTCTTATAGAACTTAGATCTTAGATCTTAGATCTTAGTACTTAGTACTTACTACTTAGCACCTAGCACTTATAGTTTCTTCTAATCTATATCCTTCAATGAAGTCAAATTAGCCCGCATGGCAGCCCACAAAGCGCCACTTTCACGCCCATAGCTCCAGACAGCTTCATTTAATTGATCAACATCTTGAGTTAAAACAATATCTTTTAATTTTAGATAATAGGCTTTAGCCAGTGCGCGAGTTTCGGTGTTATCGAAATAATATTGTCCGATACGATAATAAACACTTCGAAATCCGTTTAACATCAACACGTAAACAGGATTACCCGATAAAAAAGCGCATTCATGTTGGACTCGCCAGTCGAAGTCGATATAGGCCTGACCTTCCTGGGCAACACTCACTATTTCTCCAAAAATCTGGCTCATTTTATCTGCGTTTTCTTTCATTGCGAATCGAAAATAGATACCGCCAAATTGAGTTCTGACATCCAGCAATTGATCCGCCAACTTTAATGAACCCGCATCGTCCAGCCGAGTGATCCGATCCAGAATATGTAAACCGCCAGTATGCCAGATATTATTAACTTTGGTCGGCTTACCATGCTGAATAGTTAACCAACCGTCACGGGCTAGCCTTTGTAGCACTTCTCTCAGAGTTGTACGGGTGACTCCAATAAGCTCTGATAGCTCTCGTTCTGCAGGTAAGATAGTGCCAGGCGCAAATTTACCATTCCAAATGGAATCAACGATATATTCTTCGGCAAAGGCCGCCGGACTACGCGCAGTAATTAAATTGGCCATTAATGATCCCTTAATCGACTAAAGAGCTTTATTAAAGTTATTCTGATTATATTGTTAACAAAATTATAACAGACAACTGGTCAGATATGTCGAAATAATAAGTACCCGTTAAATCTATGCAGATCTATTGTCACATAATATCAGTCTGGAATAATAGTAATCATACATCGTTAGTCAAAAAGTCATTTTTTTCACTGATTTACTGCTAAACTGTTTGGCAAAAGCTTGAATACCGACTAAAATTTCCATTAAGTTCAATAATTTAAAATAAATGCTGGATAGAAGACTCACTCTTCAATATTAGTGCATAACAAGATTAAAATAAGGATTCACAATGAACCAAACCATGCCACAGGCTTTTCTAGACAATTTTTTAGGTAATGCGCCGCATTGGTATAAAACCACAATCATCACCTTTCTACTTCTTAACCCAGTTCTATTGTATGTTTTAGGCCCCTATATTACGGGCTGGATGATTGTTTTAGAATTCATCTTTACTTTAGCCATGGCGTTAAAATGCTACCCGTTACAACCGGGCGGCTTGTTAGCAATTGAAATTATGATTATGGGACTAACCACTCCCCATCACTTAGGGCTAGAGGTAGTTGGCGCGCTAGAAGTGATTTTATTGTTAATTTTTATGGTCGCTGGTATCTATTTTATGAAGAGTCTTTTGCTCTTCATCTTTACTAAACTCCTGTTAGGCGTGCGATCGAAAATATTACTATCCCTGATTTTCTCAAGTATGGCGGCCTTGCTATCTGCGTTTTTGGATGCATTAACCGTCACCGCAGTAATCATAGCGGTTATTACCGGCTTTTATGGTGTTTACCATAAGGTGGCGTCCGGAAGAAGCCCTCACCATGACGATGCAGATCATGACCATTCAAATGACGACAATGTTCAATCGAGCCATCGTGAAGATCTCTACAAATTCCGCTCTTTCTTAAGAAGCCTGGTGATGCATGCCGCGGTGGGAACCGCTCTTGGCGGTGTTTGTACTTTGGTAGGTGAACCACAGAATATCATCATAGCCGACCGAGCCAGCTGGGATTTCGCAGAATTTTTTCTAAGAATGGCGCCCGTTACCGTACCGGTACTTTTTGTTGGTTTTATAACTTGCGTCCTGTTAGAAATATTTGGAAAATTTGGTTATGGAGCAAAAATTCCGGAATCCGTTAGACAAATCATCCAGGATCACGCAAATAAGCAGGATGAGGACAGGACTAAAACGGATATTGCCTCATTTGTCATACAGGGTCTTACCGGAGTATTTTTGGTTTTAGCTTTAATAAATCAGTGGGCCGAAGTTGGTTTGATTGGTCTGGCGGTTATTGTTTTAATTACCGCTTTTACCGGTGTGATTGAAGAGCATCAACTCGGCAAAGCATTTGAAGAAGCTTTACCATTTACTGCATTAATAACCGTTTTCTTAGCGATTGTAGCGATGATTAGCGATCAGCAGCTGTTTACACCGGTCATTGCGTGGGTATTGGAAATGGAAGGACAAGATCAAGTTGCTATGTTTTATATTGCCAACGGCTTGTTATCAGCGATTAGTGACAATGTGTTTGTCGCGACAGTGTATATTTCAGAAATTGTAAAAGCGCTCGAAAGTGGCATAATTACCAGGGATGTTTTTGACCAGCTAGCGGTTGCCATTAACACCGGTACTAATATTCCGAGTGTAGCCACGCCTAATGGACAAGCCGCATTTTTATTCTTACTTACTTCAACACTTGCACCATTAATAAGGTTGTCATATATAAAAATGTTGTTAATGGCGCTTCCTTACACCATTACCATGTCCATTACAGGCTTGATTATGGTTTATTACACGCTTCAACCGATGACTGATCTCATGTACGAGAAAAATATTATTACTCATCAATCTGAGCAAGCAGAAGATCATAAAGAGAAAAAATCCGGGCATTAAATTTGAGAAGGATGAAGTATCCAGTAGGTTGTAGGTGACGAAGGAACCCCAATAATCATGCGAGTATATGGTAAGGATTATAAGCTAACATTGTGGTTTTAATTGAACCATTTATGTTGGGTTAGTACCTGAACCGCAACCTACCGGATAGCTGTTTTACTTAAAATTGCAAAGTGGACCTCAAATGTATTGTTCATTACATGTTCGCTAACCGGCTCAAAGCATCTCCATCAACTCGCTGAACCGTCCACTCTTCCATTCCGACAGCGCCAATACTACGATAAAAATCAATTGCGGGTTGATTCCAGTCTAGTACCGACCATTCGAATCTGGCACAATCGCGCTCAACGGCAATTTTAGCTAAATGAATCAGTAAATCCTTACCGACTTTCTTGCCTCTGGCTTCAGGCAAAACAAACAAATCTTCCAGGTAAATGCCGGCTTTGCCGACAAAAGTCGAATAGTTATGAAAGAACAATGCAAAACCGACTGGACAGCCATCCAAATCAGCAATCACA
>CAZOBX010000350.1:3357-5418 GCA_964578045.1 uncultured Kangiella sp.
TCACAACTTCAGCATATTTTTTTTCACCAAACAAAGTATTTTCTAAATCTTTTACTGTTGCTACGACATCATCCGACAGTTTTTCATAGTCTGCTAATTGTTGGATAAAAGACAAAATTAATTCACAATCTTCTACCGCAGATTTTCTTATTATTATGCTATTCACTGCTCACCTCATATTTTTAATCTTAGCTAAAACCCAAATAATTATTTCACTTGTTAGTCGTAATAACTTGCCAAAAATTCTTCAAACGTTATTTTATCTGCGGCTTCAATTTCGACTTTCTTTTGATGGGAGTCTTTGGCGGCATTTTGATAATGTTTTAACCGTTCAGCGGACAGAGGATTTTCGATAAATTCTTCTTTATGTTTTTTCGACAACTCATACGCAAAAGGGAAAAAACCTTCTTTTCGAGCCTCGATTTCCTCCACTATCCGGCCAGAAAAGGTTTTATCCAAGTCACTAAGTTGACTGGTCAATTCCTTAATCACATCAGAATGATCGGTGGTCGAATAGGCATTATCAAGCATGCCAGCAAATGGAGCTATCTCTGTTAACATATTTCCGGCAATCTCAGCTAAAGGGACACAGGTATTTTGCACCGTTAGGCAGAGATCCGGATGACGACCTTTAAGAACAACGCGATCAAAGTTATCGCTATTTTCGCCCATTTCTCTGGCCGTAATCGGTTCAGATTTGGCAAATAGACTACACAATAAAAACGCATCTAGAAATGCTATTTGTGACGAGTCCAATCCGATTGGAGAAAATGGATTGATGTCCAGGGCTCTCACTTCGATATATTCTATGCCATGTAATTTGAGTGATTTGGTTGGGCGTTCACCAGACACTGCCACTCGCTTAGGGCGAATGCTGCCGTAAAATTCGTTTTCGATTTGCAAGATGTTGGCGTTGAGCTGTTGATATTCGCCATCTTTTTTGACCCCCAAATCTCTATAATAAGGATCATTGGTTCGAATCGCTTTTTCCAGCGCCTCGATGTAAGAGTCCAGACAATTGTAACCGACGTTTAGTTTGCTTTGGACTTTATTTTGATACCCCAGGTCACTCATTCGTAATGAGGTGGCATAGCGCCCATAACGCGTTCCGGGTACTAACTCCTCTAGATCAATATTCTTACCTTGTATAAAACTTTCGCAAAGGGCAGGAGATGCACCATAAAAAAGAGGGATCAACCAAGAATAACGAAGGTAATTTCTAATCATTCCCATATATTTTTCAGAAATAAAATCCTTCAGAGACAATGTTGAATTCTCAGCTTGATGAAATGCCTGCCAAAATTCATCAGACAAGGAAAAGTTATAATGAACACCGGCAATCGTTTGCATAAATCGGCCGTAGCGATGACCGAGGCCAATTCGATAAACCTCTTTCATCTTACCACTATTTGATGATCCGTATTGAGCGATGGGAATGTCTTTCTCCTGTCCCATTACACATGGCATACTAGCTGACCAAAGCACTTCATCCCCTAAATGCTGGTAGCAAAATTGGTGAATTTCGTATAGTTGCTTGAGCGGCTTATCTCTTTCGCTGGTTGCCTGGGTGATAAACTCGGGCAGAGCTTCTGAATAGTCCGTTGTAATATAAGGGTTGGTCAGCGTTGAGCCTAATTCGACGGGATGAATGTCTTGCGACAAATATCCGTCTGGTCTAATCCTCAGGCTTTCTTTTTCTATACCACGCTTAATTCCGGTAAACAGCGGAGATAGTTTAATTGCGATTTTTTTATCTTTAATTTCAATTGGTTGCATATGTTTTCACATTGTTTGATCTTAAATTGGGTTTTACGGATTTAGCCTAATGATCATTCTAAAAGAGTTCAAAACGGACAGATCTCATAGTGCTTATTTTATTTGCTGCGGTCAAGCTTCACTTGAAATCAGATTGTAACTAATTTTATATCTTACAAATAAGATTTTGTTATGCTTTATCGATTTCACTCGCTCAGCCTAATTGAGAAAATATATGCGGAATAAGGGAATATATACTCGTTCCACCTCAAGATGCAGGCTTCAGTGCTCAGCCAGTAAACTTGA
>CAZOBX010000351.1:0-5411 GCA_964578045.1 uncultured Kangiella sp.
CTTCCTTCACTTTCCTAATGTGCTGATAGCGCTGCATCGGGCGCAAAGCTGCCGCATCCTGCTCACGCCCCTTACCGACATCCATGTAGGCAAAAGAACTCGCTTCGCTCAGACACCTTTTACCCTTATCCGACGCATCATGAATTTTATGAACCCGTTAGTAGCCACTCGGGCGGCGGGGTTGTGAAAGGCTTTGCGAAAAAAATTAATCTCTCTAGCAAAAGCAATTCGAGCCTGCTATTCTTTCAGCAATCCAATAAGTATTTTTCAAATTTCCCCCCAAGCTCTCTATGACTATTAGCAAACAACATCTCGAATTTGATTCCTGTCACATCTGGCATCCTTATACCAACTTAAAGCATCCAACCCCTGTTTTTGGGGTGGAGTCTGCCGAAGGTGTTTTTTTAAATCTGACTAATGGTCAAACAGTGGTCGACGGAATGTCTTCCTGGTGGTCGACGATTCATGGATATAATCACCCAGTATTAAATGAAGCAATCCAGTCTCAAATTCAAAAGATGTCCCATGTGATGTTTGGTGGCTTGACCCATCAGCCTGGGATTGATTTGAGTCAAAAATTAATTGAAATGACAGCGCCAGAATTAGAATGTGTTTTCTTGGCAGATTCTGGCTCTGTTGCGGTAGAAGTCGCTTTAAAAATGGCTTTGCAATACTGGTACTCAAAAGAAAAGAAGGGGGATTCACAAGGTAATACAAACAAGAAGAAATTCTTAACTATTAGAAATGGCTACCATGGCGATACCTTTGGCGCTATGTCCGTTTGCGATCCTGAAAATGGTATGCATTCGATGTTTCAAGGAGTTATGCCAGAACATATTTTTGTATCGGCTCCGACCTGTGTCAATGATGAATACTGGACGGATAGCGATATTGAGGAATTCCGTTTAAGCATTCAGAGCAATCATGAATCGATTGCTGCGGTCATTCTTGAACCGATTGTCCAGGGAGCAGGCGGTATGCGATTTTATTGCCCGGAATATTTACGCCAGGTTAGAAAACTATGTGATCAATATGATGTGCTGTTGATCCTGGATGAAATTGCTACAGGTTTTGGTCGAACAGGTACTCTGTTTGCGTATGAGCAAGCACAAGTTAGTCCCGATATTTTGTGTGTAGGCAAAGCCTTAACTGGCGGTTATATGTCCCTTGCTGCGACCCTCTGTACTCGAAAAGTGGCTGATACCATCAGTGATTTCGAAGGGGGCAATTTAATGCATGGGCCGACATTTATGGGTAATCCTTTAGCTTGCGCAGTTGCCAATGCCAGCCTTGATCTATTATTAAAATCAGACTGGAAACATAATGTTGTGCAAATTGAAAAACAACTGATAAAAGAACTAATGCCTTGCAAAGACCTTTCCAGTGTTTTTGATGTCAGGGTAAAAGGTGCCATTGGGGTGATTGAACTCAATCATCCAGTGGATATGCATGTTATTCAGCCTCGTTTAGTTGAACTCGGGGTTTGGATCAGGCCCTTTGGAAAATTGGTTTATATTATGCCGCCCTTTATCATTAAGCTAAAAGAGTTGAGTCTTTTGACCGCTGCCATGAATCAAATTGCAAAGGAATTGTGCTAGGTGTTGGACTATTAAAGAGCAACGGGCCCTTGCGATTTTGAGTTGTGGGCTTGGCAAAAAAGATTGAATTCGACCAAACGAGACTTCAACAAGTTAAAGTGAACATATTTTTGATCTGAATTAGTTAGAATGCTCTAAGCAGAACAATCCACACAAGCTTGGAGGCAAACGATGAGTTATTCTCGTAGAGATTTTCTAAAGATTTCGGCAACTAATACGGCGATGGTGGTTGCTATCAGTTTGCCTTCTATGGTTCAGGCTAAAAAGCTAGAATCATCACATCGATCGAAACACGATACCTGGCATATCTATTTAACCATCCACTCGAACAATCAAATTGAAATTGCTTCACCTGTGCAAGATATGGGGCAGCATATGAAAACCGCTGGTCCGATGTTAATGGCGGAAGAGCTCGACGCTGATTGGAGCCTGGTGAGCTGTACCGCCGCGGCGACTTATTTAAAAGAAAACAAAGACGAGCAAAGTGGAATTGGCTATCGATATGCGAGTATGGACACTGGCGGAAGTCATGCTCTTAGAAATAACTGGGATTATTTGCGTCAGGCCGGTGCGACGGCGAGACATATGTTAAGAGAAGCCGCAGCAAAAACCTGGAAATGCCCTTTAAGCCAGGTGTCGACTGCTAAAAGTTATTTGATCCGCCAGTCGACCAATCAACGAATCAGTTATGGTGAAGTGGCTGAAATTGCTGCGTTAATGCCAGTGCCAGAAAAATCACTTGAGTTAAAAGCAGTTAAGGATTTTTCGATTATCGGTCAAGATACTAAAACGGTGGATATCGACCAAATAATAACCGGCAAACCCTTGTTTGGGATAGATATGGATTATCCCGGTCAACTTCATGCGGTGGTTGCTCGTTGTCCCTATTATCAGGGCAAAGTGAAATCCTATGATGATAAAGCTGCGTTAAAAATTAAAGGGGTGCGCTCAACATTGCTGATCGAACCCCGTATGAGCGGTAGTCAAAAAATGCTCTCAGCAGGTGTGGCAGTCATTGCTGATTCTTTTTGGCATGCAATGAAAGCTCGTAAACTACTCAAAATCGAATGGCAAAAAGGCCCCTGGGAAAATGAAAGTGCCGCAGCATTAAAATCGAATCTTTCCAAGTTATGCGAGGGGGCTCAGCCAGGAAAGATTTTGCGACAAGACGGGGATATTAACAAAGGATTTGCCAAGTCAAACAAAATTTTTGAAGCTGAATATTCTACCCCATTTTTTCATCACGCCTGTATGGAACCTTTTAATTGTATCGCCGATGTGAGAAGCGACAGTGCCACCATTGTGGTGGGTCATCAGTCGCCAGAATATGTCGCGTCGACAGTTGCTGAGGTGACCGGTATTAATGGCTTAAGCGTAGAAGTGCAATCCCATCGAATGGGCGGTGGATTTGGTCGTCGTTGGAGCAAGGATTTTGTCGCCGAAGCGGCAATTATTTCTCAAAAAATTAAATCGCCAATTAAAGTCACCTGGACCCGTGAAGATGAAATGGAGCAAGATTATTTCGCGCCGTTATATGTGATAAAAATCAAAGCGGGATTAGATAAAAACAATCATGTTTCAAGCTGGCACCACAAGCAAGCTCAAAAACGTGGCGGCACCCATGCTAATTGTTTTCCGGCTAATTTGATCCCTGACTTTCAGGTGGAAGTTTTTACCGAGGACTGTGGAACACCAGTTGGCGCTTGGCGGGGACCGGGTCATTTGCAATATACCTTCGCGACAGAAAGTATGCTGGATGAATTAGCACACAAGGTTAATATTGATCCGCTTGCATTTCGCACCTCACTTTTTTCCGGCAAAAAAACTTTTGACTATAAAGGTTATGGCGCAACCAGTATTGACGCGGAGCGAATGTTAGCCTGTTATCAACAAGCAGCAAAAATGGCCGACTGGGATCGGGCTCGCGCAAAGGGGGTGGGGTTAGGTATTGCCGGTCATTTTACCTTTGGTTCTTATACCGCTTTTGTAGTGGAAGTTGATACAAACCAATCACCGGATTATCGTGTCGCCAAATGTTGGGGAGTGATTGATTGTGGATTGGCGGTTAATCCCAATCATATTCGTAATCAAATGGAAGGTGGTTTTATTGATGGTTTAAATGCGGCAATGTTTAATCAGAGTGATATTCAAGGTGGCAGAGTGTTAACGACTAATTTTGATAAATTAGCCATGATTAGAATGGCTCGCTCGCCGCTAGATGTTGAAGTGTCTATTGTCAAAAATGATCATCCACCCACCGGAGTGGGAGAGCCGCCTACCGCGCCAGCGGCAGCGGCGCTAGCCAACGCGTTGTTTGCCGCCACTGGGCAACGTCTACGACATTTACCGCTCAAGCTGGAGGCATAAATCATGGTTTCATTTACAATTAACGGTCACAAGCATCATTTGAATGAAGATTTAGATATGCCTTTGCTTTGGTTTATTCGCGAGAACGCCGGTTTAAAGGGCACGAAATTTGGTTGCGGGATCGCCCAATGTGGCGCCTGTTCAGTACATCTGAATGGTCAGGTGGTTCGCAGCTGCAGTCTTCCTTTATCGGCATTGGACGGTCAAACAGTCACAACCATTGAAGGTCTTTCGGAAAATGGTGATCATCCGGTGCAACAAGCCTGGAAAGAAATCGATGTGCCGCAATGTGGTTACTGTCAAAGTGGGCAAATTATGGCTGCGGCGTGGCTACTTAAAAATAACCCAAGTCCAACCGATGAAGATATTGATCAAGGAATGACCAATATTTGTCGTTGTATGACTTATGTGCGGATCCGTAAGGCAGTGCATGTTGCGGCTAAATTGGCTAAGAATGTCGGTTAGATTTAACCATCGCCTAAATGTTTTTTATTTTTGTATTAAAATCGTCTTAGGTGTAGATTCTTTGTGGTTCTTAAATAATGTTTTCGTTCTTGAGTACTCTATTCAGTAGACCGAGTAATTTACAAAGGGTTCTTTTACAATATTAGCGATCTTCTTACCCAGCGCCATAATATCGAACTTGTCTAGAGGACTCAAAGATCCACTTGAATTTCTATTGAGTACATGGATATAAATTTGAGTAGTCTTAACATCAGTGTGACCGAGAAGTTCTTGGACGGTTCTAAGATCCGAACCGGATTCTAGTAAATGGGTCGCAAAGGAGTGTCGCAATACGTGTAGCGTAATATGCTTATTGATTCCCGATTTTTTTACGGCTTTTTTTAAATGTTTGGTTAGAACGCTTGGGTGAACATGGTGGCGTCTACGAATAAGAGTGCGCGGGTCCAAGCTGATCCTAAGACTCGGGAAAATCCATTGCCAAGCCAAAGATATTCCAGCATTGGGGAATTTTCGATCGGTAGCATAAGGTAGTTCCACCCCCGGTAGGTTTTCGAGTCGATCTTTTTTGTGCAGCTCCTTTGCAAAACTAAGCTGTACTTGCAAATGCTCAGCGCAAGATTCGGGAAGCAGAACGCGTCTATCCTTGTTTCCCTTTCCCTGTCTGACAGTAATTTCCATTCGACCAAAATCAACATCCTTTACTGTCAATCTGTGACATTCCATTTTTCTCAAACCTGCACCATAACAAATCAGTGCCATTAGCTTTGGCAAGCCGTGGAAATTTTCAAGTAGCATCGCGACCTCCTCAATTGTTAACACTACAGGAATATTTCTTTGCCGCTTCGCACGTACTCCGCAAATATTGTCGTCAAGTGGTATTTTTATGACATGTTTGTATAAAAAAACCAGAGCGCACAGAGCTTGATTTTGAGTTGCAGGAGAAACGTTAAGATCGACCGCCAAATGAGTTAAAAAACGACT
>CAZOBX010000352.1:0-2058 GCA_964578045.1 uncultured Kangiella sp.
ATCAGGAAGTTGAAAGAGGTATTACAGATAGTTGGATGTTAGTGTCAAATATTTGCCAGTCGCAATATTAATTTGAAATAGCAAGTCAATCGTTATAGTACCTAAAAGATAATTTCACCACGGAGGCAGAGCTTGCCCCGTGATGAATAATTCTTTTGTCTTTTCAGGTTAGATCATCCCGCTTTTTGCAAACTGTACTTGCGCATTTTTTCGACTAAGGTGGTGCGTCTCATACCAAGCCTTTTGGCTGCTCTGGCAACCACCCAATCTTCTTCTGCTAGCGCTTGTTCTATGTAGGAGATTTCTAGTTTTTTGACAAACTCTTTTAAATTTACACCCTTTTCAGGTAACGCAGCAATAGGACCATCATTATCGACAAGACTCATTTGAGGCGTAGCATTAGTTTGCCGTAGCGCCGCCAGTTCGGGTTTTGGATAACTGTTTAAGCCTTCTGAGTGCTGATAATCCAGCGGTAACTCTTTAATATCGACCACCCCGTAAGGATATAAAATACACAAACGTTCCATCAAATTGGATAGTTCGCGGACATTTCCCGGCCAGCGGCATTTCATTAAAGACTGCAACGCATTTGGACTTATTCGCACCGAACCTCTTTTGTCATTTTCCAACCGTGCAATCAATTCGTTGACCAATAGTGGAATATCTTCAACTCTATCGCGCAGTGACGGCATAATAATTGGGAATACATTCAGTCGGTAAAATAGATCTTCCCTAAATCGATTTTCTTTAACTTCAACATCTAATTGACGATGGGTAGCGGCGATTATTCGGACGTCAGCATTAATGGATTTACTGCTTCCAACCCGCTCGAAAGTTCTTTCTTGTAACACTCTTAATAATTTAACCTGCATTGGTATCGGCATATCACCGATTTCATCCAGGAAAATAGTACCGCCCTCCGCCAGTTCAAATCGCCCTTTTCGGGTGGTTAACGCACCGGTAAAAGCACCTTTTTCGTGGCCGAACAATTCGCTCTCTAACAACTCAGCAGGGATCGCTCCACAGTTGATCGGGACAAATGCCTTTTCTGCGCGTTCGGATAAATAATGGAGATTTCTTGCCGCGACCTCTTTGCCGGTACCGGACTCTCCCAAGATCAAAACGCTGGCGTCGCTATCCGCCACTTGCTCAATTAAGCGGCGAGTTCCATGCATTGCGGTACTTTGCCCCACCATGCTTCTAAATAGTTCCTGCGCCTTAATTTGATGCTGAGGTGTATGACGTCCTTCCCGACAAGATTGACAAGCATGAATCGCCTCCAGGATATCATTTTGTTGTAGCGGCCAGCTAATTCGACCAACCACTAGCTGTGTTCCGTCTGCCGATGCATTGCCTGAAAAGACCACATCGTCCAACATCACTACCGGCATTAAAGGATCTCGCTTATAAAGGTCATTTAGAAAATCTGCAATTTCATCATAACAATCGATCTGACCGAGAAAGACTCCTAAGATTGGTTTCGCCTGATCAAATTCTTGCTGCCAGGTTTTACAGCTCAGCACTTTTGCCGGTTCGCCAATAAATTCTAAAACGGTTTTGATATCGTGACTACGATCAATATTGTCATCTATAACCAATAACTGCATAATTTCGGTCATTTAAAGCGTCCTGAAAGAGGTTTTTAGTCCAGCTGTTGATTATTATTCAACCAAAAGCCTATGTATATTAATAACATAGATTAAGTTTTAGTAGAGCAATCAAGCTTTGTCAAAGTTTTGGCAGAAATCTTTTGGAATAAAAACTATGGGCGTTGTAACGATTTTGATAAGCTGTTAATTCTATTAAGTTTATTTGAGAAATAAGTGGCTATTTTTTTGCTATAAATGATAATTTTTTATTTTTTGCGCTGTTAACTTAATCTGTGAGGGCAATGCAGGGAAGTGCAATCTGGCAATAACCGGTTAAATGCTACTAATCCAGGCTCTGCATGAACTAGACAGGGTTTACCTCAAAACCTTCTAATCAACAAAGCGGACAATGATTTCCGCTTCTTTTTGCTAACCGTTTGAATAAATGGGAAATTATGAAGGATATCAA
>CAZOBX010000352.1:2068-5394 GCA_964578045.1 uncultured Kangiella sp.
CATACCTACGTCCTGTAGGCATAAGAAAAGGGGTCGAAAAACGACCCCTTACCGTACGACTGAAGTTAAGCGTTGGTGGCTGTTCTCAGCAACCACCTGACTTAAAGCTTCGTGCTAAAGTCCTTAATATAAGCTGTTCTCAGCAACTTAAACCGCAAACTAAAGCAATGCTCCTAGGAGCGTGACCGACACAATTATCAGGAGATCTATCATGGGTAATGATTTTGTTCCGCTAATATTTATATTGGCTGATTTTATGAATGCAATGCTTGTGCCAATTTACTAGATTCCAGCCTGTTAATTAAGTAAAACTATTTTATAGGCAGCACTCGCCTACACAGCCCTTTCAGGAGAGTGGATTAAGATTTAAAGTTTAGGATATTTTACCGAGTCCGTTAAACCGCGGCTTTATGCTTTTTTTTTAGCAAAGAATTTAAATCCGATTTAACCGTTATTTTAGTGGAATTCTTCTCGCCCAATTGGAGCAACTCTGTGTAGTATTTCTGCCAAATTTCTTCAAAAGATAATTTTAATAGATCTCTTAATGGGTCCAAAACCTCTCCATATCGTTCGGTACGATTGGCTGATTTTTTGTTAATTTTTTGCCGCACTTGCGCCGCACTGATAGTATTGACTTGACGTTTTGACTTATAAAAATCCAGGTAAATTGATTTCCATTCAAGGCCACAAAAGCCAAACATCCGTTGCCAGGCTGGCTCTCCTTCATCCATAAAAGCTTCATAAGAGAGGTCGAATATACTGTCCGCAAAAACTCGCTTATACACAATCATTATCTCTTCGTAATAACGCCGAAAGAATACACTGGAACCCAAAGAATAACTGTAGGAATGAGCTTCTGAACGCCCAAAGTTTTGCTTAAATATTGAAAAAGCCGCATCTACTGGATTTTTAAAAACATTAATGAACAATGCGTTAGGGAAAATTCTTTTTAATAATCCAATATTACTAAAGTTACCGGGCATTTTATCCACGGTATAACCTTTGAAATCCGCAGGGATACAGTTGCCTTCAATATAGAGATCTTTCATTTTCTGCAGGTCTGCTTTATCCTCAGTCAATAGTGTTTTTTCAAATTCATAAGCGTTGTTGACAGACATATATTTTTTAATACCTTCGGTAATTTTTGGACTTTCGCCTAAAGCCATCACAGCCGGATGTTGATCGAAAACCGATTCAGTGAGAGTTGTACCTGAACGTGGCAAACCTACAACGAAAATAGGCGTAAAGGAGCAATTTTCCAATGGGTTGAGTGAATAGTTACCTATCCATGTTTCGCGAATACTTTTTACCCGAGCGTAGAATTTTTCTGGATTAAAAACTAGATCTTTTGACGATAATAAATTGGCTTGAATTAGTGCGTTGTAAGCCCCTTGATAATCCTCCAATCGTTCCAGACCGTTACCCAAAGCAAAATATAATAATGAACGATCTTTATCGTTTTTCATCAATGACAAATCTCTTTTCAGGTAATCAACCTCTGACAATAAAGGTTTCATGATTGGAGACGTCATTATTTGCCAATGGGCCATTGCCCGATCGGCTGTAGTTTTTGAATCTTCACTGATGGGTAAAAATATAGCTTGTTTAAAACATTCCAGCGCTCCCTGCAATTCGCCAGTTTTGACTAATAGCGCGCCTTTTCTTTCAAGTAGCCGAGTATCACTAAAATCAATTTCCAGCGCCTTGTCTAGCCACTCCATTTCGCCTTTGGAGTCTTTTTTATGATTATAAACATCAGCCAATCGTTTAAAATTCATTTTTCTTTGTTCATCCGAAGTGCAATAAACCAAAGCTCTTTTTAAATAACCTTCGGCATACTCAAAATCTTTTAACCGATAGTAGGCTTCTGCTAAAACGGGAACCGCAGTTTGTTCATCAGAAAATTTAACTTTAAGCTCTTTGGCTAAATCTATTACCACCTTGAATTTTCGCTTTTTCAAGTAATTCCTTAGTTTAACAAGCAGTTTTTTTCTTTGTTTTTCAGATTTTTTTTCAACTAATGTCTGAGACACTTTGTCACCTCAAAATAATGATTGGTTTTATTTGGCTAGCTAAACTGGCCAATTAATAATAGAAGTTAAAATCTATCTTTTCAACTTGTTTAGCCAGTTTTAAACAATCAACCTAAAGCTTTTTGACGCTATTACCTGACATAAATCAGCTTCGATTTTGTCAACCGAGTAATCAAGTTTAATACCCATTTAAAAATTTGGTTCGCGATCCTTTTGATTCAAGCAACTATTGAGCCAACTTACAATACAGCTTGGGCCAATTTATTTTAATGGGTGACTAAAGACCAACTTTTGAATGCCGATAGCTTGTTTGAACGGGACTTCTCACTCCCGCTCACTTTGGTAAAAGGTCTCTCAACGCGTAACCAAAGTCAATCAGCTGTTCTCAGACGGTAGATTAATTACCGAAAGATTTATTCTCAGTTTTTCTTTCCCAAGTGTTTTATAAATTTTTTATGCTTCAACAACACGCATAGCGCTAACTTCGCTGTCGTTTGAAGTGATATAAGGAGTAGATAAAATGGGAAATGTTATCAATACCAATATTTCGTCATTAAACGCGCAACGCAACTTGTTTAATACCAATAATGCGTTGCAAACAACCTTTCAACGACTTTCTTCTGGGTTACGTATCAACAGTGCTAAAGACGATGCCGCTGGATTGCAGATTGCTAATCGACTATCGGCTCAAATTGGCGGCCTGAAACAGTCGGTGAGAAACGCCAACGACGGCATATCAGTGGCACAAACCGCTGAAGGGGCCTTGCAGGAATCCACTAATATCTTATTACGCATCAGAGATTTGGCGATCCAATCGGCTAACGGAACCAATGGTCCCGATGAACGTATTGCCCTGCAGGCAGAAGTGGAACAGTTACAGGTTGAACTAAACCGTATTTCTACCACTACTCGATTTGGTAGCAATCACTTACTGGATGGCAGTTTTTCAGCGGTGTTTCAGGTGGGCGCGCAATCTTTTGAAACCATTGGTTTTAGTATTGGAAATTTTGATACCGCTTCATTGGGTACCAACGGCGGTGTTGCAGCGGTGGTCACTGGCGGTACCGCTTCGACCTTTGTTATTAGCACCACCAATGATGAGCTGACCTTTAATGTCGGGGTTGATGCAACCGGCGTCCCCTTGACCACTGACTATGTGGTGACGGTGCCGAGTGGAACCTATTCCAGTCTGAATTCGTTAATTGCAGAAATTAACCATCAAATTGGATTAAATTCAAATCTGGCGGGTAAAGTTGTGGCCGCCAATAACGCTGGAACCTTAGAGTTCAGAAC
>CAZOBX010000353.1:0-5308 GCA_964578045.1 uncultured Kangiella sp.
CTTCAATGGCTTTCCACTGTATCGATGCCAATTAAGCGCCAGAAAATGATCGTATGCCATATCCACCAAAATGCCAGCATATCGTCGTCTTGGTTTTGATATTCTTTGACAACTTCTTAGCACAACGGGATGGGAATCGGTAAACACATCAATTTTTCGATGCAAATACACACCAATTTCATATTCTTTCGACAGGCTAGCCTGCTTGATATTTCCCTTGATAAAGTCTCCTAGAAAATTGCCCACCTGAGAGGTACCAGTCACTTCGGCAAGATATAGATGAGCGAGGTAATTCATTGGTTCAGGTCCATGAGTTAATACTGATTCAATCAAACCCTTTCAGTGGTTAAGCAAAACGATTCGGGTCAAACAACTTAGGCGGAACAAATCGTTCATTGTGCAGTGTATCGGCAACCATTTTTCCGGTGACTGGTGCCAGCGAGAGCCCAAGCATTGCATGACCTGTCGCCACCACAAGGTTCGAATATTTTGTAATACGCCCAATTAACGGCAATCCATCCGGCGAACAAGGACGCAGACCGGCCCAGGCTTTAGTTGTATCCACAGAGTGTAGGTCAAAATCTGGAATATATCTTTTAACCGAATTTAAGATCCCCTTAACACGGCGTGGCTTGATGGTTAAATCAATTCCAGAAAACTCCATCGTACCACCAAAGCGGATTGCTTTATCGAAAGGTGTAATCGCCACTCTTGCCTCGGCCAAAATAAAGGGTGTTTCAGTTTGCCAGGGATTATCGATGGTCACGCTATATCCCTTACCTGCCTGAATTGGAATATTTAAATCAAGTAGCTGCGCAATCTGGGTGGACCATGCACCGCAAGCAAGAACCAGTTGGTTAACAGCATAGGTATTTTTTTGACTCCTAAGTGCGGATATATTTTTACCGGCAATCTTAAATTCATCTATATTTACATTCTCTATAAATTCTACGCCCTGCTTTTTAAGATATTGGTGCAACCGAGTAAGTAGTTTTGCGGGTTGTACATGGGCATCTTCTGGATAATAGACCGCCCCTTTTGCTTTAAATTTGATACCAGGTTCACAATCGCTTAACTCTTGCTGATTTAACAGCTGAGCTTTTAACCCAAGCTCATTGGCTCGCTGCATATTACTTATTTCCGTTTTCAAGTAAGACTGAGAACTACAGACAATGTAAAGTCCGTGTTTTTTGAATTCAAATCCGTTTGCAAGGGTCTGAGATAACTTTTCGTACAAATCCAGTGATTCCATGCTGGTATCTACCAGCAGTTTTTTTACACGATCGACGTGTCGATGATTACAATTTCGCGCGTATTGCCATAACCAATTCAGTAGATTTTTATCCCAACGAAGTTTTATATAGAATGGACTCTCAGGATCAAACATCCAAAGAAGTCCTTTGCTGATCATGCCCGGTGATGACAGAGGTATAAAGTGACTCGGGGTAATATATCCGGCGTTACCTTTTGCACAAGACTCGCCAATCGTCTTTTTATCAATCACGGTCACTTGATATCCTAATCGAGATAAATAAAAAGCGCTACACAATCCTATAATCCCGCCGCCAACAATCGTTATATCACTCTTCATATTAGACATTATACTTTTAACATTCGACTAGACTGCCTTGTGTTCAATAACATCCATTTAACACACTTTTTGACAGATAAGCAGCCATAATGTGAGCGTTTGAAACAGGAAAAACAGTTTGATTAAAATTGATTTTCTGTCTCTTTAGACTACACTATTGGAAATTCTCGCGAAAGTAAAAAGTATGAAAATATTTCTTATTATTTCTATTTTATTTATGCAATCTTCCCTCATGGCTGACGACGCGTCGGTGTTTAACCTTTCCTTACGAGAATTACTCTCAGTGACCTTAAAAACCAACCAACCGAAAGGGATTTTTTTTAGCCAAATCAATCCTCCTAGCAAAGACAGTATTAATATAGGTATTTTAGTCCCCTTTTCGAAATATCAACGTTATTCGGTAGAATTAATTGCTGCCGTAGAATTAGCGGTGTATGACATAAATTCCCAAGGAGGCATATTAGGTAAAAACCTGGTACTCATCAGGGCCGATACCGCAGATGACGCAGATTTAAATGTAGAGCTTGCCAGAGAAATGATTGAAAAATATAACGTTAGAGTAATGCTGCCGGAAGGCAGTTCGTCAATTGCCCTTAGAGTCGCTCGGGAAGTGACGCTTCCCACAAAAACTCCAATGTTTTTATCGGCTTCAAATGCTAATCAATTAAGCCAACTAAAGGACAATGACTTGATATTTAGGCTACCAGCGACCAATAAGATACTGTTAGAAAAAATGCTGGAATTTATCCAACAACACACTTTCAAACGAGTGGCTGTTTTTTATGAACGGAATATTTTTGGAAGAGAACTGGCCGAAGGGCTTGAAAGTGAGCTGGCGACCTCTGGCGCGACTCTGGTTCACCGCCAGTCTTTTTCCCATTTAGTTGATTATTCCAGTTATGATCTTTCACTCGATATTGCTAAAGCACAAAAAGTGGGAACCCAGATTATCGTTCTGCCAATGCAACCGGACTTGTTAAAGGGCTTTTTTAATCAATTGAATAAATACTGGAAAGGCGAACTACCTGTATTATTACTTCCTGAACACCAATTTACCCAGCCAGAATTCATTGGCATAAAAAAAAGCGAAAGAGCCGTCTGCGCTTACGCACTGACCCAGGAAATTGGTCAGGTAAATTCAAAATTGGCCCTAGGTCTGAAAGATATAATGTCTAGCAGCCACTCGAGCTTTACTTCCGTCTATTTGAACGATATCACCTACCTAATAGCCAGTGCATTAATCTATTCAGAAATTACCCAACAGGATTTTTCTAGGTCGATAAGACAGATCACTATGAAGGACAAACAGTCCTTCCGAGCCGAGAGGTTCAAAGATTTAGAATCTCTTATTTCCCAAAGCAAAGACTTGAGTTTTGAAGGTGGAAGCGGGAAGATTCACTTTGACCATGCCGGCGACAATACCATGGTTAAAATAACGATAAAACAAGTTGACAAACTTTACGGTGAGAATTGTGGGCGGTGAATCCGAGTGTTTTAATAAAATTAATCTATTCAGGTTAATTTTAATCTAAGGCCGGAAGATGGCCGAAAGGTTTGATTGATTTGCCTTGATTTTCACAGCATAGCCCCCACCTAGATAATCCGCTCGCCATTTTTTATAAGATCCATGCCCATTGATCTAATAATTCTAACATCGACTAATCTATGACAACCACACCAGACGAAGTATCAAAAAGTAAAAAGTCACTAACCAGTCTAATGCCGATTTTCGCATTCGTTTTACCTTATAAAAAAATGCTGGCTGGCGCTTTGATAGCACTGTTACTCACCTCCGGCGTTAGTTTGTCTCTTGGGCAAGGGGTTCGGCTAATCATCGACAATGGATTTATCGCTGGCTCACAACAGCAACTGAGCACTGCCATTGGCATAATGATCATCATGATAAGTTTGCTCGCGGTAGGCACCTTTAGTCGATTTTATCTAATGTCATGGTTGGGGGAAAGAGTCAGCGCCGATATACGAAAAAAAGTTTTTAACCAGTTACTGAGTTTGCACCCCAGCTATTTTGAGGAAAACCGCAGTGGCGAAATTATGTCGCGACTCACCACCGATACCACACTGTTACAGTCCATAATCGGTTCGTCTTTTTCAATGGCTCTCCGCAGTTTCTTGATGTTAATCGGCGGATTGATCATGTTATTGGTCACTAATTTCAAATTATCGTTAATCGTGATGGGATTTGTTCCCATCATACTTTTACCGATGATGTTCTTCGGCCGTAAGGTACGAACACTGGCACGAAAAAGTCAGGACAGTATTGCTGATATTGGAACCTATGCCGGTGAAATCATTCAAAATATTAAAGTGGTGCAAAGTTATACCCATGAAGCGCAGGAAAAAGCGGCTTTTGGTAATGAAGTCGAGTCCGCATTTAACGTTGCCAGAAATAGAATCAAGCAACGGTCGGTATTAATCGCCATCGTGATTTTTATGACCTTTGGGGCGATTAGCGTGATGCTTTGGTTTGGCGGCATGGACGTATTGGATGGCACTATCACCGGAGGCGAGTTAGGGGCTTTTGTTTTTTACGCCATTATGGTCGCCATGTCCGTTGCAACGGTTTCTGAAGTTTACGGAGAACTTCAAAGAGCAGCCGGATCGGCGGAAAGATTGCTCGAACTGATGTCTGTAGAAAGCGAGATAAAGATCCCGACAAAACTAGCCAAATTCGACCATGACACAGATAGTTTAATCCAATTTAAACAGGTTAGTTTTAACTATCCTTCTCGTCCAGATAGTCCTGCGCTTGAAAATATTAATCTGCAAATCCAACGGGGTAAAGTCGTTGCCTTAGTCGGTCCATCGGGCGCCGGCAAAACAACACTGTTTGAATTACTGCAACGATTCTACGATCCGCAACAGGGTGAAATTATTTTCAAAAAAGCCCCCCTACTGCAACTTGATCCGAGTGTTTTAAGGGAACAAATGGGCATGGTTCCCCAACATCCTATCTTGTTTAGTTCCGATGTATGGCACAATATTCGATACGGCCGTCCAGAGGCCACCGATGATGAAGTCATCTCAGCGGCCAAACGCGCTCATGCTGATGAATTTATTCAACAATTACCAGAAGGTTATAAGAGTTTTTTGGGTGAACAAGGCGTCAGGTTATCCGGCGGTCAAAAACAACGTATTGCTCTCGCTCGGGCCATTCTTAAAGATCCAGAAGTGCTACTTCTCGATGAAGCCACCAGTGCATTGGATGCGGAAAGCGAACACCATGTGCAAGCTGCACTAAATGAATTAATGAAAGATCGAACGACTTTGATCATTGCTCATCGATTAGCAACGGTGATCCACGCGGACACGATTGTACTGATGGATAAAGGTCGCATTGTTGATAGTGGAAGCCACGCGGAATTACTCGGTAAGTCGACGCTATATAAACGGCTGTGCGAGTTGCAATTTGATAAAGTCCAAGATAATAATGAAAAGTAACTGAAAGTCGGCTACAATTATCTGACACTCCAGTTTAGATGAATACTCTGTGGTTATTGAAAAATGGCGACTGTCAACTTTACAGATAACTTAAAAAGACATCTCGAATGTCCTCCGCAGCAAATGTCCGGCGAGACCCTTAAGGACATTTTGAATTCCCTATTTACAGACAACCGACAACTCGCCTGTTATCTTGTTAACGATCAAAATATTTTACGTAAGCATGTTATGATTTCCATAGACAATCAACTGATCAAC
>CAZOBX010000354.1:0-5176 GCA_964578045.1 uncultured Kangiella sp.
ATTCGTGACCGATAAGTTTATCCAGGGCATTATGTCGGCCCACGTCTTCGAAAAAAACGGAGTTTTTTATATCTAATTTGCCATCATTTTCATAAATCAAACCTGCCACATGAGTGCCGCCAGTATTAGAAAATAACGGTTGTTCTGCTAGAGCCTGTTTCAGCCTACAGACTAACTGAACATCTATCTGGCTGTTTATTGATCGTGGTTGCCTGAATTGTTTTAATTGCAACGCTTTTAAGCTTGTTTTGCCACAGAGTCCACAACCGGAATAACTGGGATAGCGGCGAATATTGTCTTCAAGATTGAGTTCGACCGCGATAGACAAATTAACTGTCAGCAAGTTAACTGATAACCCTGCGTCTATTTGATCTAACTCAAAGGACTCAATATCGGACGATGAAGTGATTACTCCTTCAGAAAACAATAATCCACAGGCTAATTGTTGGTCATTTCCGGGGGTTCTTAAAGTAATACTAAAAATCTCACAAGTATTATCCTGACAAAGCGTTATTTGCAAAGGCTCTTCAACCGCAATTTGGTCTGTTTGAAGGCTATGTTTAGCCTTTTCTACTCTAAATCGGTTAATGTCGATTTGACTTTTAAGCATATTATAAAAAACTCAAGTTTATATACTCTCTATCATACGGGATATTACAAAAAATGGAATTTGGAATATTGTCGAGAGGAATTCGTTATAGCCGATAACTTAGGGCCACTAATCTTCTCTGATCACTTTCATCGAGATTTTGCCTGGAATGGTCGTAAAATTAACTGTTAGTAAAATCAATTAGGAATAAAGAGACACTATGTCTGAATTAACTAATAAACTGAAACCAAGTGGTGGTTCGATAATGAGAATAGCGATTATCGCTATCGTTTTAAGTGTATCCGCTATTATTGGTTCTAACTCATTCTTTTATGCAGAACCGGGTTATATTTATCATGTAAGAACTGTTTTGGGTAATGAAGAAGTGGTTACCGATGTTGGCTACAAGTTTTATCCTTTCGGTCGCTATAATTCCTGGAAAAGAGCGATGACCGTGCAAGCTTTAAGGGGATCTGGGCGAAATGCGATCCGAGCAGAAAAAGATTCTGATAACACCTCGGCGAGTTTACCACCGATGAGCATCATGTTTTTAGATCAGGTAGATGCCCTCGCAGAAGCAACGGTGCGTTTTTCCATTCCTTCCGATCCAGAGTCTTTTCTGAAATTAGCACACGAATATCGCTCGCCGGAAAATTTATTGCGCACCGCGTTAATGCCAGCTTTTAAAGAAACATTACAAGCTAACGCTTCACTAATGACCGCAGAAGAATTCTACGCAGGCGGGAGAACGGAATTTAATGCAGAATTTGAAAACCAAATGAGTGCAGGTATCTTCTTGGTGAAAAGAGAAGAAATTCAAGTAAGATCAAAGCATTTATGCAGATGTTGACATTGGATGCCGCGAAGCGATTGAATTATGATCGGGAGTTAAAAAAGGGCAAGTAAATCGCAGTATTCTATTTTCATTATCTGGGGATATTATATATCCCCTTTTTATTCCTTTGCAGGTTCATTTCTGGCACGAAGTTTCTCCAAAGCTGTCGCCACAAAAAATAGTAAAAAGTAAATAAAACCGGCGGTAGTAATCCACATGCCGTTTAATGATTTGGCGAGCACGATCGACAATATAGAAAACAATGCACTAATGATCCAGTAAATAGATTCCGTTTCGCAAGCATATCTTTCATAGGCGGTCAGACCGATATTGTTCGCTTGTTTTAGTACGTTTTTAATCATCAAAAAAGAAATAACTGCCAATGACATTAGCCCGATGGCAAAGAAAATAAATAAAAATCAGCACCAACATCACTAAACTTAAACTCAAAATGATAGTTTTACCATCCTGTAGACCAAATCGACGACTATAAACTGAATGGGCGTACCAAATAAATCCAATATTAATGCAGCTGACTAAAAATGCCGGTATATCTTTGGCAGAGGCAAATAAAGCATCAGTAGATTTAGGAATTTCATCGACGCTAATAATCAACATGGTAAAGGCAAAAGCGAACGCAGCATCGACAAAGGTTTCGATGCGAGTCATATTTTCGCCTCGTAAAATAAACCCATTATCTCTAGGGCAAGAATCCAAAAAAGACTGAGACAATTTTTGCATTATAATCTATTTCACCTCTTTGCTCTTATCGATAACGTTATACCGAAAACAATCGGTGGTGTGATTATTGATCATACCGACAGCTTCCATAAAGGCATAACAAATGGTAGTGCCAACAAACGTAAAGCCGGCTTTTTTAAGGGATTTTGACATCGCTAAAGATACTTCATTATTGGTAGGGATTTGTGCGTGATTTTTCCAGTGATTGACTACTGGCTTAGCGCCAACAAAAGCCCAAAGAAAATCAGAAAAGGATTGAGTTTTACTGATTTTCAAATACGCTAAAGCATTTTTACGAAATCCGTAGACCTTTAATCGATTGCGGATAATAGAAGGATTTTGAAGGATCTTCTCCAGAGTTTTATCGTTCATTTTGGCCATTTTATGGGGATCGAACTGATGAAAAAGATTGCGGTAGTTTTCTCTTTTTTTTAGGATAGTCAGCCAACTTAAGCCAGCCTGTGCGCCATCTAACAACAGATGTTGAAATAACAGCTCACTTTCATATACTGGAACCCCCCATTCGGTATCATGGTAATCAAGATAGATCGCTTCTTTGCCTACCCAACTGCATCGATTCATTATTTTCCTCTTTATGTGATATTTCACTTTCGAATTTAGCTCGAATTACTAAAGATCAACAGATCCTAAGATTATAGGTTATACTCTGGTAATTAAAACAATAGCTAAATCAATCGCTTATTACAAATAGAAAGAGAAAAAGTGAGTAAATCATTCGATTTTGAACAATTAAAACATCAAATATCGGTGTTTTTTGATGTCGCAAGGCGTAAATTTGCCTATTTAATGGATTGTATCAATCGATTTGGTCTCGCCGGTATTTCCTGGTGGTTTAAAACCCAACGACAAGAGGACGAATTTAAAATTGCTTTGGCCGACTTACGTGAAGAACTTGCTGGAGCAAAGGTTTGTTTATTATCGGTTGAAAAAACATTTTCAGATTTTATTATTCCTGAAGAAGATTTGGGGCATGTTTATTGGTATACCGATGCGCACAACAAACTCGCGTCGTTTGAAAAAACACTCGCTGATAAATACAAATTTGATATCAAGCAGCTCCAATTAGCCATGAACGAATTAAAATATATTGGCCAATCACAAGAGTTTCATCAAATCTATCAACTTGAAGATATTCAACAAAGGATCAAGGACATGTATCAAGAACTGCAACAAAAAATTGTTGAGCAACAGTCTCTGGAAAGACAAAAAATTGAGATTGACAAACAGCAGCAAGTGGCAAATTTGGCCCAAGCAGATGCAGATAAAGCCGCAGCCGTAGCAAAAACAAAAATGATGGAAGCCGTCAAAATTAAAGAAAAACGTCTCGCGATTATCGAAGAAAAGAAACGACAACTAGCCGAAAAAGAAACCACTGAACTAAGAATTAGAGAACAAAATGAGCAGGCGGAAATCAAAGCAAAAGAAGCAGAAATTGAACGACAAAGCAAGTTACAAGCATCTTATAGAGAGCTCGAAATAAAAGAAAAAATAAAAGAACTACCTTTAGAAGAATTAATCGAAATGGTAAATCAACAAATAGAGCAGAAGAAAATTCTGACATTTATTCAATTGGATCAACTATCAAAATTGAAGCAGACGATTGAGGAAAAAAAAGCGTAACCTTGTAAGACGGTATGGCTGAAATGTAGTCTTTCCTTTTACCCCAACTTCGCTCCGTTGCTAAGCGGCCGATCCGGCACCGCTAATATTACGCTTCCATCTTGCTGATAAAATCCCGCCACCAAACATTCAGACATGATTGGTCCGATTTGTTTGGGCGGAAAATTAATCACCGCCATAACTTGTTTACCGATCAATTCTTCTTTGCGGTAATTATCCGTAATCTGAGCGCTGGATTTCCTGATGCCAAGGTCGTCGCCGAAATCAACATGTAAAATATAAGCTGGATTTCGGGCTTGTGGAAAGTCTTCGACTTTGGTGATTGTGCCAAGCCGGAACTCAATTTTTTGGAAATCACTCCAGCTGATCGGATCCATTTTTATTGTTCTGTGCAACTAGAGGATAATTTCAGTGTTTCTTCAACTACCTTAAAAACATTGTCGTATCCACCTGCTTTGGTAACGTTAAACTGATAGCGGTGATTCACCAAAATGGTAGGTACACCGGCGATTTTATATTTGGATAACAAACGGTAGTCTTCAGCTATGGCCGCTTTCATGGCTTCCTGATCATCGAGTGTTTTTTTAGCGTCTTGTTGAGAAGCGCCCAAAGAGACCAAAAATTCCAGGGCATCATCAGGCGAGGAAAAGGCCTTCTTTTGTTCGTGCAATCGATTAAATAATGCAGGCATTGCTAGGTCTAATAAACCCAGTTTTTTGGCCGCTTGGTGAACGATTAAAAATGAGCCAAAAGCTTTGTTACCAAGGTCAGTTGGAACGGGTCGAAATTGAATTTTACCGGCATTTTGCTTTTTCCAGGCTGCTGCAAATGTTTCCAATGTGTAACAATGTGGGCACTGGTAAGCAAAAAACTCGATCACTACAGGCGCGGTGCAAACTTCATCGGACTCGATAGTATCATAGGGGAGTTCGGTCAGCAGTGAAAAATCCTTCTTTACCTCGGACTTATCGGCGGGAAGGGTTTCATTGGTTTTTGTTGGGGTTGGTGTTTTCGCGACGACTTCTTTTTCAGTTTTTTCGGGGGTTTGGCTTTGGTCTTCGGACTGTTGGCAGGCCATCAGGCTCAAAATAAGAGCAACAATGCTAATTATTCTCACGTTATATCCTTTATTTTAGGGTTTTTGAAAGATTCGACTGATTGTAGCAGAGATGTGCAGCAGCGTGGGAGAAGTCTAAAAAATTACAGAAGTTGGTTTTCGCCCTGACAATCTGTCAGACCAGTTAGGTTGCCGCAATTTACCCGTGATACCTCAAAATGCAGGTTCCAGTGTTCAGCTAAAATGTCTGAACAAGTTGCAACTCGAAGGCAAGACCCAAAGCATTCGCTCCGCTCACGGGGCCAGCTTTGGC
>CAZOBX010000355.1:0-5133 GCA_964578045.1 uncultured Kangiella sp.
AACGGGTATATAACCATTCAATAATCATAAAAACAAGGAAAGTATGCCATGAAATCACTAGTTGCCCTGATTATCCTTTATTTGATCAGTAATACCAGTATAGCTGACGATTTGTACAGAATCACTCTTCTTCGAGCCGCACCTGGAAACCTGGCCCAGCTGCTAGAGCAGACTTCTAACTATAAAACCCAGCAAAAAGACAATGTATCCATTATGCGGCACAGTCAAGGCGATCATTGGGATTTAATGATATTGGAACCGGTCAAAAAAAGCCCACTGAAGACCCATAATTTTAGTGATATTGCAGATTTCCAGCACAGCTTTCTGGCCAAATCGGTCACCAGCTGGAAACAACTCAAACCAAAGGCTGATGAAAGCGGACTTTTCCATATAGAAATGTTTCACGCAGCTCATGGTAAAGCTGACGAATTGCTTAAACAACGAGCGATGGAAAACAGATACCTAACCGCAACTCAAAGACAAGCCAATGTAATTTTTGAAACCACCTTTGGTAGCGATGTAGATAGCTTTACGATCGGCTACTATCAAGATCTTGCAGCTTTTGCTTCGATGCCCAATTTAGATAGCGAAGTGTTTTCAAAGGCAGCAACCGATGCAGGATTTAAATCTCGCGATGATATAGGATTGTATTTACGCCAACTAATTGTCGCTCATCATGATACCTTGGCGACGCGCGTTGATTAAACCTGCGATTTTAACTAACAATTACGGAGGCAAAGGTTACGTGGTTGGTTATTATTATTCTTTTATTGTGACCAATTTGATTCGTTCATTCAATCGTTCTGATGACATTAGCTAAAAACTATAAGAGCCTGGCGGCAACATTATCCACTGTTTTAAATCCTCGCAGAGTCATCACTGATCATTCTCTCTGCTATTCGCTGGGAACCGATGCCAGTTTTTACCGTATGACACCTAAAATCATTGTGAAGGTCGCTAACAAACAAGAGTTAACGGCTGTCATAAAATTCTGTCAACAATATAAAATAGCCTACACTTTTCGAGCGGCGGGAACCAGTTTGTCAGGACAGGCGGTTTCTAATTCAGTACTAATCATGTTAACCGACGATTGGCAGAAATATGAGATCCTTCACAATGGTCAGCAAATAAAATTGCAACCCGGAATAATCGGCGCTGATGCTAATCGATACTTGAAAAAATACCAACGGAAAATAGGCCCCGATCCCGCTTCAATTGAAAGTTGTAAAATAGGAGGCATAGCCGCCAACAACGCATCGGGTATGTGCTGTGGAACGGCACAAAATTCCTACCAAACCTTAAGCAGTATGAGTATCATTTTAGAAGATGGGACTTTACTTGATACGGGCGATACACAATCAATTGCAAACTTCAGACAAAGTCATACTGATTTTATTGAACAAATAAATCAATTAGCTTTGCAAACAAAACAAAATCACCCCCTGAGCCAACTGATAAAACATAAATATCGACTTAAAAATACCACCGGATACGGGATTAACGCGCTAGTTGATTTTAGCGATCCAATCGATATTCTGCAGCACCTAATGATTGGCTCCGAGGGTACCCTTGGTTTTATCGCAGACATTACTTACAACACCGTTCCTGACTATCAATACAAATCAACCGCATTATTCATTTATGCCGATATTGAAATAGCCTGTCAGGCTGTCATCTCGCTGAGTACAACAGATGTTACAGCAGTAGAACTAATGGACGGACGAGCGCTTCTTTCGGTTGCAAAAAAGCCGGGTGTGCCACCCTTTATTGCGGAGATCGATTATCGGGCAACCGGCCTGTTACTAGAATGTCAAGCGAGCTCTAAAGATGAACTGTCGGAGATAATCGTCAGGGTTAAATATGCGATTGCCAAATTTGAACCACTCAATGCAATTAACTTTACCAGCGATGCAACAACCAGCCAAAGTTTATGGAAAGTTCGAAAAGGGTTGTTTCCTGCAATTGGCGCTATTCGCAAAAAAGGCACTAGCGTCATTATCGAAGATGTTGCCTTTCCAATCGAGCAGTTGGCGGTCGCCACTCAAGATTTGCAAAATCTATTGCAACAGCATGGTTACGATCAGGCGATTATTTTTGGTCATGCACTTGAAGGGAATTTGCATTTTGTTTTTACCCAGGATTTTGGCTCGCCATCAGAAGTCAATCGTTACAAGAAATTTATGCAAGAAGTCACTCAATTAGTCGCGATAAAGTATAAAGGGTCATTAAAAGCCGAACACGGCACCGGGCGTAATATGGCACCTTTTGTAGAACTCGAATGGGGAATAAAAGGCTACCAGCTAATGCAACAAATAAAAGTTCTGTTTGACCCTGATGGACTAATGAATCCCGGTGTTATTATCAATAAAAATCCGAATGCCCATATCAGCGATCTAAAGCAAATGCCTATCGCTGACAATATAATTGACCAGTGTATTGAATGTGGTTTTTGCGAAGCCGTGTGCCCTTCTCGTAACTTAAGCCTGACACCACGCCAGAGAATTGTGATGTATCGACAGTTGCAGCATTTACGCGGTCAACACCAAACCAGAAAAATAAAACGGACTATTAAACGCTTAGCGAAACAGTTTGATTATTTGGGTGTTGATACTTGTGCAGCGACAGGGCTTTGCGCCGATCGTTGCCCTGTTGGCATTGATACCGGAGAATTTATTAAAACCATTCGCGGAAAAAGAAATAGCCATTCTCGATTTAATACCGCCTATCGATTTGCCCGTTGGACAGCGGATCATTTTTCCACCATCAGTCGCCTGACCAATCTGATGTTTCGAATCAATGACTTGATACAAAAACTTTTGCCCGCGAAGTTTATTAATCTGAGCGGTAAAACCAGTCACAAGCTTTCACATAAAATGATACCTATCTGGTTTAAAGAATACCCAACCGCTAACCGTTCGAAATTGATCAGCAAAAACCTGAGTAACAAACAGGTAGTGTATGTTCCATCTTGTGCCAGTCGAACCATGGGCACTCAGCCAGATGCCAGAGACCAACGCCCGTTGACCTTGGTAGTCATCAACTTGCTGGAAAAAGCAGGATACCAGGTCATTATTCCTGACAATATCGAACAAACCTGCTGTGGTATGCCCTATGAAAGCAAAGGAATGACCGATCTCGCCGAGCAGAAACAACAACAACTGCAATCGATACTTTGGCAACAAAGCCAATCCGGCAAACTGCCAATATTAATGGATACAAGCCCTTGCGCTAAATACTCAAAAGACAAAACCACAAAACCCATGTCAATATTTGAACCGACAGAATTTGTTCTTGATTACCTGTTGGGCAGTTTAGTGATCACACCGGTTGAAGAAACCATCATGCTACACATAACTTGTAGTAGTCGCCGTATGGGACTTGATAAAAAGATGTTAGCACTTGCAGAAAAATGCGCCAAAAAAGTGATTACTCCGGATAATATTGATTGCTGTGGATGGGCCGGTGACAAAGGATTTACTACGCCAGAATTAAATGAATCGGCGCTCGCCAAATTAAGACAACAAGTACCCAAAAATTGTATTCGAGGATTTAGCAATAGCATCACCTGCGAAATTGGATTGTCACGGCACAGCGGCATTCCCTATCAATCGATTCTTTATTTGATAGATGAAGTCAGTGATTCGTAAAAATATCGAATAGATTCTACGATTTATAAACACGGAGAACCCTTCGACTAACACCAGAAACCAAGTTTTAAACTCCGACTTTTGATATTGCCTTAGCTAGAAATCGATAGGGCTCTTAACACCCGCGTTACCTTGTTTTAAAACGTGGGTATAAATCTCAATGCCTCAATCTCGGGAGTTCCCATGTCCTTTGGGTGTTTTTTCTTATGGTATCGTGTGAAGCGTAAAATCCAGCCAACATAGGTTTTTTCAGTCGCGTAGGCTAAGTTTCTAGATCTAATAAATAAACGTAATTTATCAATGAAACGGTTCGACAGGTGGTCAACGTGAACTGGAATATCATCCATTTTGCTCTCCTTTGCAACTTGACTACTTATTAAAGTAGTACTTATACGAGTATAAAGCAAGTTTATAATGAAGAGATTTTCGGTAAAACAGCGTAACATTGCGCTTATTTACCGAGAATTTGCATTAACTAAATAATCTATCCTACTGATAAAAATAGTTAATTTTCAAAATGAACGATGATGGAAAAATAGGATTCGTTTTAGAAAACAACCTAAGACCTACGCTTTTGTATTAAAGGTAAATTTAATCGGTTAATAAGCATTTGATTAATAACAAAAATTAAAGTACATTTCTTAGAATTAGAAATCTGCGATAGATTTGCATCAGCAAATTTTTTTCGCAGAATCAACTGCTATGAGCACAAGGAACGTATAAGATGAAATATCTAATATTATTAATCGGAATAGTTGTATCAACAAACTCTTTCGCGATGAAGTGTGGCGATCATCCGTTTATGTCAAGCACGAAAAGTGATGGTACAAAAGTTGGACTATTCGCGACAGTCGAAATGTTGCGTAAAACACCGAAGTGGAATCCTGAAGCTGGTGAACCACCTATCTCAATTAGTCACGCAGTAAGCGAAGTGAAGCGATGGGCAAAAAGTTTTTACAGTCGTTTTGACGACATCGAAGTAGATAGAATTTCTCTAAGCGAAAATGTGTGTTGGGAGGTGAAAGGACGCTGGCTCTACGTTATTAGCCTTACACCCATTGTAGATGGAAATAAACTCCACGGAAGTAGTTATATGGCAGCAGTCTTGATGGATGGTACTATCATCGAACCGAGAACATATGCGGATTGAACTCATAACCAGAGGTTGCAGTAGATTAACACTCGCAAGCTCGCATTAATTACTGAACCAAGCGTTAAAGCGCTACAATATTTGAGTTGTTGCTATCAAATTCCAATTACCAAACTTAAACATTTTTGTGCGGTAGCAATTGCAAACTCAGAATTTTAGTAACATGGCAACATTCTGAAAGGTTGCACTTAGGTTCAACCATTTTTAGAATGTGCAAAACCAATAAATCGTGCCAAAGTAACACGGCATAAAAGCAAAAAGCTGCCAGAACCATTGGCCGCTTTTTTAACCAGCAGCGGCAGCCGAAAATTAACTGTTTACACCTGCGGCGTAAAA
>CAZOBX010000356.1:0-5131 GCA_964578045.1 uncultured Kangiella sp.
ATACAGGAATTAGCTATCGCAAGCATCATTTCAGCATTCGGATATTTAATTGTAATTGCTTCTGAAGATAACCGATTTATCTCCTCAGAATATTGATAAGATTCCCATCCAGTACCAACTTTGGCAGAGTTTATTTCATTTGTGGAATTATCGCCTAGTTCAGCCGACAGAAGCGAGCTTAGCTTGATCTTGTCGGCAGCAATGACTTGTTGGGAGTGAATTTCTATCGGCAGGTCCTTTGGTCCCCTTTTAAAGGCTGCAAAATAGACTTCTTGCATTCTTGCATCTATTGATGACAAACAGACTGTTGCATCGCTCTGACAGAAGGCTTCGACGGCCAATATCTGCAGTGAAGAAATACCAATACAGGGTAAATTTGCGGCATAAGCTAAGCCCTGGGCCACTGAAATGGCTATTCTTAAGCCAGTAAAAGCACCAGGTCCGACGCAACAAGCAATCGCATCTAAATCAGTCAAGGCTAAACCACCTTGTTGCAATACCCTATCCACCATTGGCAATAATAATTCAGCGTGCCTTCTGGGCGCTATTTCAAAACGACCAACAATCTCGTCATTATTTTGTAGTGCCACCGAGCAGGCTTCGGTCGAGGAATCGATTGCCAGAATCTTGGTCATTATTAATTTACCTTTTTACTGTTAGAGTCAGCATTGGTAGAGAGATAATCCGATAAAAACTGATTGACGATTTTTTCATCTCTGGTTCTTCTCATATTCGGAAGGCTATTGATAAACAGTCCGCCATAATCTTTTCCGACGAGTCTCGGATCACAAATACAAACCACACCTTTGTCATTAATACTCCGGATCAACCGCCCTACACCTTGTTTTAAACTAAGCACGGCATCGGGGATCTGCAATTCATAAAAAGGATTTCCTTTTTGCTGCCGGCAGCGGGTAATTTTAGCGTTAAGCACCGGATCATCTGGCGGCGCAAAGGGTAATTTATCGATGACGACTAAAGCCAAATTATTGCCACTTACATCCACTCCTTCCCAAAAGCTGCCGGTTGCAATTAATACCGAATTTTCTTCATCAACAAATCGCTGTAATAACTCGTCTTTACTGGCCTCCCCCTGTACCAGACAATTAAAGGTATCGTATTCCCTTAGCTTTTCGGCAGCAATATTAAGCGCTCTGTGGCTAGTAAATAATAAAAAAGCACGGCCGTGAGTGGTTTGTAATAAAGGTAAACAAGCCTCAATGACCGCATTAGTATGCTGACGATGGCCTGGCGAGGGCAAATTTCGTGGAACATACAAATAAGCTTGTTTTTGATAATTAAAGGATGATGGCAAATTCTTCTGAACGACGCCCTGCCAACCTAACTCATTAATATAATGGTCAAAATTATCATTCACAGTCAGTGTGGCGGAGGTCATTATCCAACTGGATTTTGCATAGCGTTGGCGGCTTGCCTGAAACAGCTCAGCGACATCCAGGGGAGTCGTATTTAATCGAAAGCTACCTCGATTAGTTTCGAACCAGTTGATTCGAGTCTTGTCGCTATTGGTTCCTGCGCTAAATTCTTCCACTGTGTGTTTAAATCCCAATAGTCGATCGAAGCAAGATTCGAGTACTTTTGTACGGGTCGAATTAACTTTAACAACATCAATTAAGCTATTGATTTTTGAAAGTAAATCATCCAAGGCTTGTTGCCGATTATGGCTCGAACGCCATTCTTCTTTGATATCGAAGTCAGGCAAAACCATGCGAAACTCTTTTACCTGTTTGGCCAATCTTTCGGAATCCAATAACAAATCACGGCTATCGGTCACTTGCGTTCTATATTCCAGCTCAACTTCCTTACACAGTTCGTTGATCTGGCGGCTGGTTAAGGAGTTACCGTAAAAATGGTAGGCGGTTTTACTCAAATGATGGGCTTCATCGATGATAAAAATATCGGTATCGGGTAATAACTCGCCAAAACCATCTTCTTTAAGTACCAGGTCCGCCAATAACAAATGATGGTTGACGACAAGCACTTTGGCTTTTCTGGCCCTTTCTCTCGCGGCTGACAAATAACATTCATCGATAAAAGGGCAATCCTGACTCAAACAATTTTCTGCCGTACTGGTTACTAAAGGAATAATCGAAGATTTTTCGGGTAATACCGATAAATCTCCTAAATCACCAGTTAGCGTTTTATCCCGCCAGCGATTTACAATAGCTAAATGTTTTACTGCCTTGGGATCGGGTAGGCGACCCGAGGCCAATGTATTTTCCAACCGATACAAACAGAGATAATTATTGCGTCCCTTTAGTAGGGCTATTTTTGGATTTAATTGTAATATCTTCAGGATAGCTGGAAGATCGCGTTTGAAAAGTTGGTCTTGAAGATTCTTGGTGCCGGTTGATACTACCAACTGTTTTTCTGATAACAATGCAGGCAGCAGATAAGCGAAGGTCTTTCCAACCCCGGTCCCCGCCTCTATCACCAAATTCGTTTGATCTTGAATCGCTTGATTAACCGCAACCGCCATTTGTTGCTGCACATCGCGCGGTTTAAAATCTGGATTGGATTGGGCAAAATTACCATCAGCTCCCAGACAATCAATGATTTGCTGATTAGTTATTTTCAATCTTGACCTGTCCGTTCTCGGTTTTGCTTTGTTTGTTAGATATGGAATTTTCTACTTTGGTCGCTACTAATTCCAGATTTTCCCAAACCAAATCGCCAATCGCTTTATATTTTGCAACCGTCATCGAGCCTCTTTTGTCCTGAGCCAAATGGACCATTTCTTTATCGATGACACTTCTTTTGATGGTGAATATTTGAGTGGGAAAATAATCACCATTATAGATAACCATCAGTAAATTAGTCCATTTGGCTTGCAGACTGAGTTTACCCAATTTCTGGCGGGCTTTGCCGCCTTTAAAAATTACTCGGCCTTTAATTAAATAGTGATCATTTGGCTGGCCATTTGATTTTGACTCATCGGTGCTATTTACATCCTGTTTATCGGTGGCATCAATCCCATCATCTTTTTCCCATTTATTTAAACCTAAGATATTGATTGCATCAAATCGCGCTAGTTCCTCAGTAACAGGCAATGCCTGGCCGGTTTGCAGCCGATAGTCAGCAGCCAGTTTACGGGTTTGAGCCATTAACTGGTTAACGTCGTAGCTGGCTAACGAAGCTGGCAGATCGGATTGAGTCATATTGTTGTTGGTTCTAAGGTTATTTTAATGTTTGCAGAAGTCTAACATACTGAATTCATATGGTTTGGTATCAAACTAAAAAGTTTCGAACAACTCACGAATCTGATCTACTTCATCATAAATTTTTACCGGGGAATGAACGGCTAACTCATCGAAAGTATTGGCACCGCTGGTTACACCAATCGATTTAACCCCCGCATTGTTAGCCATTTTGATATCATGTACGCTGTCACCGATCACCAAGGTTTGAAGAACTGACTTGCCGGTCATGGTTAACAATTGAATTACCATTTCTGGATGCGGTTTTGACCGAGCCTCATCAGCGCAAATCGAGTATTCAAAAAAATCCTGCATATCGACCATTGCTAATGCTCGATTTAATCCGACTCGGGTTTTGCCTGTGGCTACCGCAATCAGAACATCTTTCTCTTTAAGCCAATTAAGTAAAGGGAGTGAACCTTTGAACATAGGGCTCGGCGTGGTATCTAATTCAATATATTGTCGTCGATAAATACTGATGATTTCAGTCCGTTGTGAAATTTCAGTATGTGGAAAAATATTATCCAACACAGCATCCATGCTTAAACCTATAGTGCTTCTTATCTGGTTGGACTCAGGTACTGGCAGGCCCGCAATCCGAGCGGTCTGCTGCATGCAAGATATGATTCTAGCAGTAGAATCCATTAGTGTTCCGTCCCAATCAAAAATTACAAACGATATATTTCTATTCTTATTAGTCAAATTAAATCCTTATCGGTTATTTCGTAGTGATTGTATGACTTTCTTCATTTTTTCGGGCATTGGAGCTTCAACTTGCATGGGTTGCTCCGCATCTGGCAAGGTGAAGCTCAACTTTGCCGCATGTAACATAAATGTTTTAATTTTTAATTGCTTTAAGATGGGCTGATCTGTCTCTACATCACTGTATTTTTCATCGCCAAGTAGCGGACAGTGACAATGTCGCGCGTGCACCCGAATTTGGTGGGTTCGACCGGTTACCGGCTTCGCCTGAATCAAACTGTAATTACCCAGTTCTTCTAATAACGAAAAAAGGGTTTCAGAAGGTTTTCCCTCTTTATCTACCAGCACAATCCTTTCGCCAGATGGCCGCTCTGTTTTTCTCAGCGCTACGTCGACCCGTTTATTTCCTTTCGGCCAACGACCAGATACCACTGCGATATATTTTTTGTTCATTTTGCGGTGACGCAACTGATTCTGAAAGTGAATTAGAAACGAACGGCGTTTGGCAATTAACAAACAACCGGAAGTATCCCGATCAATCCGATGAACCAGCTCCATAAATTTCTCTTTAGGTCTGAGTGAACGAAATGCCTCTATAACGCCAAAAGAAAGTCCGCTGCCCCCATGCACGGCAATGCCCGATGGTTTGTTGATCACCATAAATTGATTGGTTTCTAACAGAATTGAATTTTCAAGCTGCTGGACTTGTTCAAGCTTAGAAAGGTGCGAATCGTCTTTTTGTTCCGATACTCGAATGGGCGGGATACGTAGAACGTCGCCATTCTTTAATTTATAGACTGCCTTGATCCTGCCCTTATTGACCCTCACTTCACCCTTTCGTAAAATTCGGTAAATCCGACTTTTAGGCACCCCTTTGAGCTGAGTAAACAGAAAATTATCGATCCGTTGGCCATCGTGATCAGCGTCTATGGTCCAGAACTGGACCTTATCAAAGGAAGTCAAAACTCAGAAATTTCGTTAGTATGATGAATAAACAGATTATCCGGTAATTTTAGAGGATGTGCGAATGTTTTATCAAAAGAACCTCCCTTGCGCTCCTTTCGCAAAGCAAGGGGGCGACCAGCCACTTTTCTCATAAACTAATCAAACTTATGAATGTAATAGGATGTATAGGCTGAGAATTAGCCATTCAAGAATTTGGCTACTAGTAAGGATTTTAAAATCTATTAGTTAAATAGTAATTGTTCAGG
>CAZOBX010000357.1:0-5103 GCA_964578045.1 uncultured Kangiella sp.
GTGATGCCTTGTTCAACTTTCCTAGCTGAGCACTGAAACCTGCATCTTGAGGTGGGAACGGGTATAAACACATCAAACAACAAAAACTAATCGATTTGGATTAAACTGAGCTTTCAATTCCGTTAGCCGCAGGTCAAAGTCCACTTGCTCTTTTGACAAAAATAACATCTGCATCGTTGCAGAAATAGACTGAAGAGAATTTCTTTGGCTAAAAAGTGTGATGACTATTTCTTGAATCTTCGATTTCTCACACTGCTCTTCAGTATTCGGTTGTTCACTCAGTTGCAAGGTTAACCTATCAACAGTAGCAACTAACTCGAGATCAAATTCAACCTGTAATAAGATAATTCCAGCATAAATTAAATTTACCAAAGATCTTCTATTTTTCGAACTGTTAGTCAGCCGTTTATAAAGACCATGGAAAATATTTTTTGTGAGCATTGCAGTGCTTGGCTGATAGTCGTTCAATAGACTTTTACTGAGCAAGACCAGTATTTCGCAATTCACTGCAAAGTATTCTTGTAACTCGCTAGTGAAAAAAACTAATTCTTTTTTGCCCTTTTTTCTTAATTTATCCAATAAGCCAAATTCTACAATTTGCGCCTCTTTATAGTGCATATCAATCTTGGCCGAGGCATCTCTGAGCGATCGAGTATAGGAGATCAAAAAACCGTCCATATTGTTATTTTGAGCTGAATCAGGCGAAGTAAGCGCTAACAATAGCTGGTTTTCTTTATCATTAAGCAGATCTTTCAGTGTCGCATGACTAAAAAAGCAGGCTAGTTTTTTATACTCAAAATATTGATTAATTTCTATTATCATCGATCCACTATCTGATATCTGCCCTATAAGATCTTCGACAATCTGCTTTGCGATAAAAGAAAAATATCCGCGATAAAAAACCTGATCGGCAGCCAGCAATAACTCACTTAAATAAATGTTGGTAATCAATGGTTTGTGAAATAAATCGCTACTATAGGTCTCTGGTTTATCGGCACGCTTGCTCAAAAAACCGCCATATAAAGAGTCCTTAGGTTGCTGAAAAATAAAATCAGTAAATTGTTTTTCCAGTCGCTCTCTTCGCCGGGATGTTGAAGTGATGGATATATTGGCTATTTGGAGCAATTGATCTAACAGATTTTGCTTTTGCTGCCACAGTTCTAGCTGGCTTGTATGAGAATAATTTAACATTCAGTAGAATTACTTTTCAGCTAACCAGAGATAGATATAAGTAACCTTATCCCGAGCTGAGGTTAAGTATTAAAAAGGTTATTATGAGGCTTTTACTCTTTGACAGCAAACGCGATTTCGACCTTTTTCTTTGGCGCGATAAAGGGCCTTATCCGCTCGGACAAATACATCTTTGGCGGTATCGTGGTTTTCAAATTCTGACAGACCAAATGACATACTAATTGGGACAGTTTCGCCATTATTATTTATGGGTAATTTCGAGATACCTTGGCGTAGTTTGTTCATCGCTCGGGTTGCGTCTACAATATGGGTTTCGGGAAGTAAAATGACAAATTCTTCGCCACCAAAACGTGCAATAAAATCTGATTCTCTTATACCTGCAGATAAAAATTCGGCAATATTTTTTAAAACCTGATCGCCGAAAGAATGGCCGTGTTGGTCGTTGACGTTTTTGAATAAATCAATATCTCCGATCACTAAAGTCAAAGAATTTCTATAGCGTCGCCAGCGATTATACTCCTGGGTTAACCTTTCATTGTAGGAATAACGGTTGGGCAAACCGGTTAATGGATCGGTTTGGGCGCGAAGTCGCTGTTCAGCCAAATCATCTTTTAATCTGGATGCTTCATCTTCAGTGGCACGTAACTGTTCAGTCAATCGATCCATTTGTGTGACCAGCGCTTCGCTGTTATTTTCCTGTTTGATACAGAATTGATTGATTTGATTAGAAATGCTGTCCATATGAGCGAAAACAGTCGTTTTGGCTTCTTCCAAGGTTTTTGAATTTGAAAGGCTATCTTTAATATTGCTAATGTTACTGCTCAAATCCAGATTGAGTTGTTTGCTATCAGCGTTACTGTTTTTACTAAATTTTAATGTCTGATTGATAAATTCGTTAACTCGTACGATTCGGGTATTTAGGGTCTTTAAGAATTTTTCAAATTGCATATGTTCTTGATCAGATACTTCTATAAATGCGTGAGTGATCATTTCCAGAATGGATGACAGCTGCTCAATTTTGCTGATCTTTTCGATTTCGTGGCTCAGTAGTTTAGCGATTTCTGAATAACCATCCATACTGGAAAGTTGATCAATTAACAGTTGCAGCGAGTCTTTGACTTTTTGCGGGAGAGAAATATCGAGCGTATTTTGGGTCTCGCCCGACTGGCCATAATCTATTTCACTATCTTTTTTTTCTTCGGTTGGTTCTGATTTTTCCTTACTGAAAAAAAGTGAGGAAAAAAAGCCCGGCTTTTTTACCGCTTGTGCGGGACTATTTGCAGTCACTAAATCGGATTCGACTTTGCTAACGTAAGACTGAATAACATCAGCGATAGAGCGAATAATACCGTTTGCATCATCAGGTTTAGACTGTTTCTGTACTTGCTTTAGTCGGCTTTTTAAGCCTTTAGGCAACTGTTCTTTCAATAATACTGTCAGTAATTGTAACCGCTCATTGGCAGTTTCAGATTGTTGATTATCATCATCTAAAGTTCGTAAAATTTTACTAATGATATCAATCACTTTTTTTATGTCTTTTAGCTGACCTTTATTCTTGATAACTTTACGAAGATTTGCCAATTCCTGATCGAGTTCGTCAGACAAACCCATACCCACAAAACTTAAACGAGACAGTGCGCGTTTGAGTTCGGTGCAGGTATCAAGCAACGCTTGAGTATCTTGTTCTAAATTGTCGGTATAGTCTGTCATAGTGTCTAATTAAGATATTTCCTTGGGAGCGGCTGGATGTCCGTTAATCTGTTGGGAATTTCGATCTCCATTGAGATCGGTAGATGGTCAGATACCCCCAGGTTTAGCACTTCAGTTTTTATGATATTTAGAGAATCACTCACCCATATTTGATCAAAACAGTGTTTCGGTTTCCATCGAGGAAATGTTGGAGTGACATGCCGATCTTGTTGCACTTTTAAACCGAGTTTCTTAAACTCTTTAGAAACTTGATGGGTGGGGCAGTTCATATCACCCATGATAATAAAATAAGGTTCTTCTTTTAGATGCTCGGCAATGTACTTTAATTGTAAACAACGGGCTTTATGGCTAAGAGATAAATGCACCGACAACACCAGGATCTGTGCGTCACCGGTATCAAAGGTGACTTGCAGCGCCCCTCTGCCCGGAATTTTTCCCGGTAATTTATGATGGATCGCATGGCAGGAAGCAAATTTGGATAACAACCCATTAGAATGAGCTGCTAATCCCGCTACCCGCCGATTTTGCTGTTGATAATAATGGGGAAAACCACCTTGCAGGGCTAGAAATTCAACTTGATTCACAAACTGTGACCGTAAACTGCCAGCATCGACCTCCTGCAGAGCGACGATGTCAAAGCCCGATAACCAGTTAGCGGCTTTGCGTAAGTTGTTAGCACGTTTCGAATCGGGCAATAGATGGCGCCAACTTTGGGTGACGTAATCACCATAGCTGTGGCTATCAATGCCTACTTGCAAGTTATAACTGAGTAACTTTAAACGCTGATTTTGCTCGAGATTGCTGATAATCGACCTCAAAAGGCAGTCTTTACCGCTTAATCCGTTTTATTGCTGCTAACAAATTCCCTTATTTGGAGACTAAAAAGTCGATGATTTCCACCAAACGCTTTGCGGTCTGCGCTCGATTAGCATCGACTTCATAGGTTTCATTAATAATAATAGTCGGTACTTGGCTAATTGAAAATAAATCTGCTCTTTTCTGGTAATTTTTTTCTGCCTGCCAAATGATGTCTTTATCAATCAATGGTAGCGCTTGCTCAGGCAAGGATTCTAAGAACCAGTCCAGAATAGAGTCAAAGTCTTTTAGTCGGTCACAGTCGGTCAGACATTGTTGATAGATTTGTAGCGGGGTTGGTAAATCGTGCAAACTTGATAGTTGCAACATCAGCGGTTGTATATAGGCCTGGGCTCGCCATTCGGTTCTAATCACTAGAGGAGTTCGTCTCACGCTAAGCCCAGGATTTAGTCTCAAATAGTCAGAAATTGCCGCTTCGACTTGATAACAGGAACTACAACCATACCAATAAAATATCTCGATATTACTGATCGTTTCTAAGTCGGAAAGTTGCGCAACATCCTGAGAGTCCGATTTAGTGATTTTTTGGTAATCGACTCCTGACTTAAAGTCTTGCTCAAGTTGTACGGCTTTTGCTGATAGGCCAGTGAATAGGGCCAGCCACAGGAAAACAATTAGAACACCGCTGTAAATGATTATTTTTAAGTTCATTGTAGGCTATATCTCTAACGATAAAAAAGCGACTGTATAGTCGCTTTTTTAGATTATTTTATCAACTCTGTGAATCTTGTACCTCGACACAGGGATTTTGACCGGTTTAGCTAATGTAAACCCACCAGATAATAACCCAATGCTTCAATTTGCTGATCGCTCATCTTGGCAACGATGTCGCGCATAATACCGTTGGCATCGTTACTTCTGGCACCACTCCTAAACGCTTTGAGGGTCGAAATCGTATATTCAGGGTGCTGACCACCAATTGCCGGGAAGCCGGCACTAGATATTCCGTATCCATTGGCGCCATGACAGGCGATACACGCTGGAATATCTCGGTCGGAATCTCCGCCGCGATAGATTTTTTCAGCAATTTTGACATATTTATCGGCCACGGCCATATGCTGCACTTTTTGCGAGGCATAATAAGCAGCAACATTTTCAACGTCTTCTTCGCTTAACATGCTAGCCATAGGGAACATTGTTGCGTTGTCACGGGCCTTGGATTTAAAATCATTTAACTGCTTAATCAGGTATTTTTCACCCTGCCCGGCTAATTTGGGGTTGATGGCGATCGGACTATTGCCATCTTCAGCATGACAGCTCGCACAAACTCCTGTTTTTGCCTTGCCTTTGGCCGCATCGCCCGCCTGGAGCTGACTGGAAAGCAGG
>CAZOBX010000358.1:0-512 GCA_964578045.1 uncultured Kangiella sp.
CTTCTACTTGATTCATTTTGGATTTGATGGAATCCATTATCTTAAATAATTGGGTCGAGTCGCTACCGCTCAGTCGCACTTCGACTGGATTGGTGATCGGGGAGCCATTCTCGATTTTTTTCAGTTTCACTAACAGATCAGGAAAATTATCAAAAGTATAATTCTCAATCTTTTTCATCACCCTATCGATGATCTCGAAAGAAGAAACGTTGATCACCATTAACGCATAGTTTGAACTGGTTGGTTTTGGATTGTGAGTCAGCAAGAATCTCGGACCACCACTTCCTATATAAGTTACCCAGTTAGTCACACCTTGCATACGCTCTTTATTCACTTTTAGTTCTTTTTCGACAAAGCTTTCTACCCGTATAGCCATTGCTTCAGTAGCATCAATCGTTGTGCCAACGGGCAATTCCAATTCGAGCTTGAAATAACTTCTATCTGAAGGCGGAAAAAATAATTTTGGTACTAGCTGTAATCCCGCGATCGCTAATACAAAAACTAAACTTGTC
>CAZOBX010000358.1:522-5071 GCA_964578045.1 uncultured Kangiella sp.
ACGGTACAGTAAATTTTTATAATTGTTGTAAAAACGTGTATCGAAATTCTGTTTTTCTATTTTCACTTTTAGAAAATAAACACATAACATGGGAATAATCGTCATCGATAAAACCCACGAACAAAGCAAGGTGATGGTCACCACCTTAAACAAAGACGCGGTGTATTCACCGGTCGAAGACTCCGCCAGAAAAATAGGTAAAAAGGCCGCTGCGGTTGTCAATGAAGAGACTAATAATGGGACCTTTAATTCGTTCGCCGAATCGATGGCTGCATCAATCGGTTTCTTACCTTCTGATATTTGCACCATAATACTTTCCGACATGACAATTCCATTATCAACCAACATGCCGAGCGAAATGATCAGTGCCGCTAGCGATATTTGGTCAATACTGATTTTAAACACAGACATTATCAGGATAGCAGAAACCATACTGGCGGGGATCAGGGTTGCTACGATTATGCCAGTACGAAAACCCAAACTAAATAACATAACAAGTGTAACAATGGCGATCGCTTGAACAAGATTGGACACAAAATCGTCTACTTTTTCGGAGACCTCTTTGGGCATAAAGGCGAGATAAGAAAACTCAACACCAATAGGATAGACACCGGTTAAACGAGTAATCGTTTGTTCAACTTGCTCGCCTAATAGGATATTGTTGCCGCCTTGACGCATAGAGATCGCAATACTTAAACCATCCTCACCGGTTATTTTGAGTTTTGATTTAGTGGGGTCGACATAACCGCGGGAAACGGTAGCAATTTCATCTAGGTATAGCACTCTATCACTACCGGGAATTTGCACGATTGTTTTAGCTATCTCGGCAACTGACTCGAAATTACCAGTAGGTTCTAATGATATCTTTTCGTTAGCTAAATCGATACTGCCACCAGGGATGACAATATTACGGCTATCTAATTGTTCACTCAATTGTGAAGGAGACAGACCTAACTCTGTTAGTCTAGCGTTATTATATTCGATAAAAATACGTTCTTCTTGATCACCAAAAATATCGACTTTTCCAACTTCTGGTAAGCGAAGGAGTTCATCTTTGACCTGATCAGTAATATCTTTTAACTCTCGATAACTAAAACCTTCCGCAGTGACTCCCAGAACTATTCCAAAAACATCGCCGAATTCGTCATTGATTATTGGTTTTTGCGCCTCAGACGGTAGTTCATTTTCGACCGATTCAATCTTTCGCCTGAGGTTATCCCATATCGGTCGCATATTTTTATAGCGTTCTTTGATATTAGCGCTAACAATGGAAACGCCAGTACGCGATTCACTTTTAACAAAGTCTAATTCTGGGATTTCTTGAATGGCTTTTTCGAGTTTGTCGCTGACTAACAATTCAACCCTTTCTGGACTAGCGCCGGGGAAATAAGTAATCACTTGAGCGGTCCGAATAATAAACCCTGGATCATAATCCTTTGGCATGCTTTTATAGGCATTAACCCCTGCAAAAATGATTACAAATAGAAGGATAAAAGATGTGCGGTTATTTTTAATAGCAAACCGAGTAATATTCAAAACAAAGCTCCTTTTTGCTATTTAAATTTAACAATCATACCGTCTGATATTTTGCTGACACCTGCGGTTACTAAATGTTGTCCGCTGGAAACTCCGGAAAAAACTTCTATTCCCTTGGAGGTGATTTCTCCTATTTGAACCGGTAGCTTTTTGATTACACCTTTGCCTTCTTCGAGCGGCTCAACAACAAAAACAAAATTTCCATTTGAGTCTTTCAGAACACTATTGCTCGGTAAAAAGAATTTTTTCTTTGCATCGGCAGTTGTTAGTCTTTTAGTGCCGCGAAGTATGGCGGTCATTCCTGGCAATATTGTATGCTCGATAGGATTATCCATAATAAAGGTGACTTCGTAGGTTTTGGTCACTTCGTCGGCTTGTAAGGATACTTCCTTAAATTTTGCGGGGAATTCCTGTCCTGGTATTTCGTCAAAAATGACGACAATTTTTCGACTTCTATCATCTCGGGGGATTTGAATAATAACGCTTTCTGGTACATCAATGATGAGGTGTACTTGCTCAATATTATGCAAAGCAAAAATGGGTTGTTTGGCATTTATTTCCTGAAAATTCTCTGAATATTTTTTTGCTATCACACCGTCAAATGAAGCCGTTAAATTGGTGTAGTCCAAATTGTTTTTCGCACTTTCTAGCTGGGTGCTGCCACTAGTGTATAGTGATGTTAGATTATCAAAATCAGCTTTTGAAATGACATTTTTTGCCACTAAATTAACGCCACGGTCATAATCCGCCTTGACTTTATCGAAGTAAGATTGGGCTTCAGCCAACTTTAACTTTATATCTTTATCATTTAGTCTGGCTAGAACCTGGCCTTTTGTGACTTCATCCCCTTGTTTGACCAATAATTCAATAATTTCCCCTGGCACTTTAAAAGACAAATCGGCTTTTTGAGAAGCATCGACAACCGCCGTGTATTCGATTACCCGTCCGGATTTAGGTACTTCAATCGTTATTGTTCTAACCGGCCTTAGCGGTTTTTCTATGATTTCTTTGTCTTTATCGCCACAGCCTGATAGAGCAATCACTAACGAGCCAGAAAGAAATAGAAATTTTATTTTTGATCTCATGTTAATCATTAGTTGTTCCATCCTTCAATATTTCGTCATTGTATTATTGTTTCCAGTTTCGACATTTGTCAAAGAGGGCTTAACTCTGCAAAAAAAGCTTAACGAGCCTGTTTGGATTGAGTTGTGCAGTTTGTACAATATAAGCAAATTCACTATTAGTAGACTATGCAATTAGTAGACTATGCACAAATAATCGATTGAACGGTGCTTATTTGTTCGCCATTTTATTTGACTGCAATCTGGATAGTTATAACGCCCCAAGCGTTATCGTCTTTCGTTTTCCTTTACACCATATAACAATTTTAAATTGACCTCCTGGTTTGAAGTCTTTTATTGTTTGCATTATCTGTTTGACCGATTGCTGATTATTAAATTGGTGTTCATTAACAGATAAGATTATATCACCGCCCAAAAGAACAGATTTGCCTTCGATAGTGCCCCCTAACAAACCCGCTTTTTGCGCCATTGAATCGCTCGCAACTCTTTGGATAAGGACACCATTGTCTTAATTTCTCCCAACAGGTTAAACATGGGTCCACCGGAATTACCTGGGTTGATCGCTGCATCGGTTTGAAAAAATTCAGCCATAGAGGCTGTTGGTCGGGAACCCACTGGATGAGTGCCACTAATATAACCAACCGTTAAGGTTCGGCTCAAACCCAATGGCGCACCTATAACAAATACCTGCTCACCGATTTGCATTTGTTTTGAATCACCTAAAACCGAAACCTTTGCGCTGGCCGGTAATTCATTAACTTTAATTAGAGCGAGATCTGCCCAGGGTAAAGATGAGACGACTCGTCCCTTTTTAATGATCCCCTTTTCAAACTCCACTTGTAAAGCGTCAACGGTATGAACGACATGAGCTGCCGTTACAATTAATCCATCGTCTGAAATAATCACACCTGAACCTAGCCCGTTCGGTGTAGTAACAATTTGAGTCGTATTTCCACGTATTTTGTTTTGAAATGTATGTAGAGTTACCACGCTGGGTAACAGTTCTTTATACAGTTTAGGCAATGGATTTTCCATTGCAATGGAAGTAAGGCTTAAAGCTGAGCACATAAGCGCCAAGACTAGCTTAGTTCTCATCTGAAACGATCTCCGCGTCCTGCTTACCACTATTCGGTTTAGCTTTATCGTGTAACACAGATAACGTGACGACCACATACATTGCTGCGTGAGTTACAGTCAGACCAGTTAACATTTTTGCAGTGCTATCGCGATTTTGAAGATTAACAATATAGTCTATAACGTGGTTATTCGCACAACATGTCTGATCTTTAAACTCAAATATTTGTGCGTAGATTGAAGCTAGAAATAATGCTTGATTTCTCATCATCATATAATTGGCGACTGCAAAACCCGTATAAATAACCATTGCGGCAAATTTCTCGTTTTTTTGCAAAGGCCTATCAACATATATAATACCGCCAATCAAAGCCAGGTGAACCGTAATAAACAAAGTCCAATGTGTGTCGATGCGGTTGCTGAGCGAAAGAGCTAAATCCAGTAGTTCATATGGCGACATTTTGATTCCTTGTAACGATGATTAACAATTAATCAATTTTTTACTACTTTGAAGAATATTAGCATACATGCCTTAATGGCTCATAGTGCAAACTATAAACCACTTTTGCTTCATCTTGTTGACCTACTTTGTAGCCTACATCCTTGTAGGCTATCCCTGCGGGACCAGCTAAAGCTGTCCAAAAATGTTCCTGACATTTTTGTTAGCATGCCCCGCGAGCAAGGCGAGTGCTTTGGGTACACAGGGGAGTGCGCTACGCGCGTCCGCCAAGCTCAAATAGGTCATTGCCAGACTCTTATTCCAAACAAAAAAAAGCCCCATCCTTATCCATGGGGCTTTTTTTTTGAATAAGAGCCTGGCTGCAATTGTGTCTCTCTTAAAATTCATCGTATGACCT
>CAZOBX010000359.1:0-2426 GCA_964578045.1 uncultured Kangiella sp.
AATGTTAGCCAAACACGAGAGTAGAAAAGCAGTCATATTTTTAATACCTTTTCTGGCGGACAAATCTAAATCAGTGATAATTCATGCAGCTCGAACTTTGGCATTAATCGATGCGGACCATTTACTGATATATGGTGATATATTATTGCTCAGTAATTCCGCTAATGTTTTGCAGATTATTTGCGATGCTATCGTCAAACAACAGAAAACTTATTTTGTTTCTCGACTTTATGAGCGATTGTTGGCCTTGACGAATCACGCATTACATATTCCTATTATTAAAGCACTGTTAGCATTGGCAGGCGGGGAATTTTTTTCCCGCATTATAGAAACAGCCTTGTCAGGAAATGCGGAAAATAGTGTCCTCATTGCCCGCCTATTGAAAGATTATGTACCGAATTTAGCGACAGAAAAGCTTTTAAGGGACTTGTCAAAAGAATCACCTGAGCGGCAATATTTAATAATAAAGATGTTAGCGGTGCTCGGCAAACCAACGGCTGAAGAAGTAAGAAATACCGGACACTAGAAGTACCGGACATCATATGTAACTGTTGTTTAAACGTAACTGCTCGCTCTGTCATCCTGAAAGAGCCTAAGCGACTGAAGGATCTTACATCACTGTTACAATTTAAGATCCCTCATTCTTCGGGATGACACCCTGGTGCACCGCTTATTGCTTGTTTACCATTTAATGGCATAAGTAGTTAGGTTTAAACAGGCAATTTTGAGCTAATTTCTCAGCGCAACGACACTATCATTTTGCTCTTCAATTACAATCGTTTTGTTCAACTCCGTCAAAAGGTATTCAGCACTTCGTCCACCCGGCCAAACCACTCGCAGATGTTCTACCTCATCATTTTTTCCCAAACCAAAGGTTTGCACAAATTCCGACTGAGACAAATAAGAGGAACCACCTTTAACCATACGCTGCTGGGTTATACCATCTTTAGATAGTAACTGTAATCTTGCGCCTATAGCATCCGTATTCGGTGATTTACCTTTTAAGTGCACTCGAAGATAATTATTTATTCGTAAAGAATCATTGCGCAAAAGATGTAGCGAACCATTATTTTCGGTCACTACAATATCAATATCTCCATCATTATCCAAATCTCCTACGGCCAGTCCACGACCGACAATGGGCTTGTCAAATATTTTACCGGTACTCTCACTCCAGTTTTCAAAATGACCACTGCCAGTATTTCCCAATAATAATAATGGTTGACGGTAGCTGATTTCCGCTTCTACTTTTTCAATTTCTGGTTCGATATGACCATTAGCCAAAATAAGGTCCTGCCAACCATCCAGGTCAAAATCCGCAAACATTACACCGAAGGTCAATGGCATATAGGTATCTTCTGCAACGCCAGACTGCTGACTTGCCTCGCGGAAAAAACCACCGCCTTCATGACGAAAAACAGAAACAGGCTCTCTACTGAAGTTACCTATCGCAATACTAACATGACCATCATTACCAATATCGGCCACATCAATCCCCATGCCTGCACGTGTTTTACCATTGGCATCGTAAGCAATACCCGCCTCCAGAGCACGATTTTCGAATTTTCCACCGCCGAGGTTATAATATAAAAAGTTCGGCTGGGTATCGTTAGCAACAACAATATCCAGTAAGCCATCTTCATCGAAATCCCACAGAGCAGAACCCAGCGACTTTCCTGCATCGTTGAGCATACCGGCTGCTTCTGTTCGATCTACAAACTTTCCTTTCTCCTGTAAATAAAGCCGCGACGAACTACCATGATATAGGTTAGGTGTTGCGTAACTTTTTGACCGCCCATCCACTGTCGCATATAAATCAGTTTCCGGTGACCATTGCACATAATTAGCCACATAAATATCCAGATCACCGTCATCATCTGCATCAAAAAATAACGCACTGGTGGACCAATTTGGCAAGCTCTCCTGGTTTGAAACAGACAAAATTTGCTCGCTTACGTTTTCAAAACCCGTTCCTGATTTGTTGTGCAAAAGGACTAACTGCCTCCATCCCGTCAATAACAGGTCTGGGTAGCCATCACCATCATAATCGGCTACAGCGGCTCCCATACCGTAACCAATAACGTTGAGCCCCATCCTCTGGGTTACATCAGAAAAATGCATATTCCCATCGTTTTGATACAGTTTTGGAGACGCTAGGTTAACATCAGCTCCTTCTTCAAAATTGGAAGAGTTGGCAACAAAGATATCAATATCACCATCAAGATCGAAGTCCAGTAGTGCCACACCAGGGCCCATTGATTCAGGCATAAAGCGAGTAGGATTTCCGTCCTCATCAACCCCGGCTCCATTAAAATGCCTATAATCAATACCACTCTGATCAGTCACGTCGGTAAAATTAACCGGTGACATCTTGTCGTCAATTAGCGGTGGGGGGATATAAGCCGACTGTTCAATAATAACTTCGG
>CAZOBX010000359.1:2436-5050 GCA_964578045.1 uncultured Kangiella sp.
AGTCACTTCGGGAGCGGGCCAAAACAATAAGCTGGCGCCACCGACAGCCGCAATTACGAAAACGGTAATTATCAACTGTGTCTGTTTCTTCTCTAATGTCATTTTATCCTTCCTCATGGACCACGATGGTTTGACTCATTTTATTGTCGTGGGGATGTCTCTCTCGATAACTGTGAGTAACAACAGCTGCATTTTCATCTATTTTATATTTTTCAAAACCCTTTTCAAACTTGTTGGCAAGCAACCGATACCTTTCACGTTCCTCGTCAGTTTCCGCATTAACTGAAAGTGCTTTGTACGCCAGATTTATCTGGTGGAATGCCAGAGCCTGTTCGGGATCAATTGCCAGAACTTGATTAAAAGCGTCAATCGATTCCTGATATTCGCCTTTAAGCCAATACACCCGGCCAAGTCGTACCCACGTATCCCGACTTTCAGGGTAAGACTGCAAAGTTCTACGATAAGCATCTATCGATTCCTTCAAGCGGCCACTCTTTTCCAAAAGGCTCCCCCAGAAGAATGCCAAACGTGGTTCATTGGGAGCTTTTTCGCTGGCGGTGCGTAGCATTGATTCCGCCTTATCGAGCGCGCCTTCAGTTAAATAAGTTCGGGCCTGATTCAGGTAGCCATCCATTTGATCGGGTTTTAACTCGGCAACTTTACTAAAAGCGGCACTGGCTGTACGTGTATCGTTATCCAGTACCGATCCAATACCGTAGTCGTTGTAACGCATCCAGCGTTTGGCATCCTCCGGTAGAGGTTCCAAAAGCACAGTTTCACCATTAGTCGTTACATTCAGTGTCAAACGATCAATTTCGATTTCAGTAATTGGCAAGTCAGGAATATCCTGCCCTTCAAAAACAAACTCGGTATATTCACGATTAAATTTACGCCACATAAGACGTGCGCTAATATTCAATCGCTTTCCCTCGGCATCTTCAGGTACCCGAAAACGGTAACGCGCTATATCAGAAGTACTCGGGGCTATCAGATTGGCATAAACCGTTGCATAAATATCCTGAGCATTTCGTTTTGCAATACGCTGACCTTTTTTATCGACCAATACCGCTTTATAAAAATGTGCCGAAGGATCGACATGCCTGGTATCTCCCAACCAACCACTATGAAATACGGGAGTGTCATCACTAGTCACTTTAAAATCAATCCAACCTTCATTTGAATCATTTGTGCCACCGGGAAACATATGCCCAACGTTAACATTACGAATAACAAGGTCTACCTGGATTAATTCTCCAGGATTCACATTGATCTGATGATCATGGGCACTCATTACCATACTGCCATCCTCACGACGAACCGCGAAGATTTCCAGACGTAAATTATTATCCCGCAAAAGTTCTTCAGCAAGCCTGACGGTTTCATAATCACCACGAATAGCGGGTAACGCAGTATTAACCGATAAGAAACGATGGCTGCGGACTTTACCGTCATTAGCTGCAACATCACCTAACACAGCCTCCTCAAGTGGCATATGACATGCTTGACACTGACGAACTGTAGGCGGTTCGTACCAGGTTTTTGGTTGATTGTGAGCGATCCCGGAATTATGCCATGCATCATACTCATTCTGACCTCTTAACCAGCGGTAGCCGTTCACGGGAACATCAAGATTCACCTTGTGGCAGCTCAAACAAAATTCTGACTTTTGGAAAAAACCTTTCATATTGCGCTGCTTATGTACCGTTGGTTTGGCTTTAAGAACGTAGTCATGCACTTCGAGACCCAGACCAGTTTTTGCCTGGTCAAAAATATAGGGTGACTCAGTTCTATCATGAATATTATAATTTCCGTTGCCTACCACTCCATGCAGTTCGTCGATGGCGTGACAGGCCAAGCACGTTAGCCCTGCCTGAGACTCAGGCGTCAGGGGATCGATCTCTTTTAGCATATTGCCGGCCAACATAATCGCAGGGTCGTGACAACCTCCGCAAAATTGTGAACTTTGTTTACTGATAGAGTCACGTGTCAACTCAACTGACTTGCGATAAAAAGGATTATTAAAGGAGGAAAAACGATGAGCAGAAGTTGACCATTGTTGCACAATATCCATATGGCACCGCTCACAACTCTGTGCACCAAGATAATAGCTCGGTGCAAAACCCTTACTCCTGGTTTCGGCTTGAAAAGCTTCAATGTCTGGTAAATCATCATGCGTAATAATACGTGCCGGTAACAATCCTCCCGTCGATGTAGTAGTCGTTGCCGGGTAGAATGGACTGTCTAAATCTGCATCTCCAACCGCCTTAAAAGAATCTAATTCTGCGCCGTCAGATACCCCATGATCAACGCCACCCTCTGTTGTATCAGTTCTGTCATATTGCTCAGACGCATTGACGCTGGAAATTGAATAAGTCAATAATAAAACGCCACTCATAATCGCAAATATGACAGTGATTGGCGCCAGACTTTTTCGCCAAATTAATGCCCAGCCTGGTAATTCAGGCTTTACTCTGGAAAACAATCGATGTCCAGCGTAACCACCTAACAAAACTGCGGCGAAAGTTTGATGACTAGCAAAAATCCAGAAATTTTCATTACTATTGGATTCAGTTAAAATAAAAAAACCACTGATTATCAAATACAATAACGAAGC
>CAZOBX010000360.1:0-4993 GCA_964578045.1 uncultured Kangiella sp.
ACACTTGAACAATCATCAACTTTTCTTTATTGCCGATAACCTGACTTTCTACAACCTTAATACTTTTACTCGAAAGACCGAAGTTCGAGAAACGCTTAAACACAAACGCCAGCAAAAAAATCATCGCAAGAATAGCCAGCAATCCACCCAACATCGGTAGCAAACTTTCTGTAGGAGTGACCACTTTTTCTTTTTCCAAAGCGGAGAGATAATTAGAATAGAAAAAAACCAAGCCCAGCCATTGGTATTTAAAAGCGTTCCTCTTTTTAAAGCTAATCAACATGATATTAATACTCTCTACCAAATACCTGGCAATTGATAAAACCTTATCCGACTTTTTCAAATTTAGGTTACTTTAATTTTTGAATTCTTTCATGAGGGCTCATTACGTCGGTCAAACGGATCCCGTACTTTTCGTTAATAACAACCACTTCACCGTGAGCAATAAGGGTGCCATTAACCATCACATCGAGCGGTTCGCCAGCGAGCCGGTCCAGTTCAACCACAGAGCCCTGGGTGAGCTGCAATAGATTTCTGATCGGGATTTGAGTGCGTCCAACTTCCATAGATAAAGACACCGGAATATCCAGGATGACGTCGAGTTTTTCATTTTGAATACTGCCTTCTACAGCAACATTCTCTTCTAAAACCTCTGGAGCAACGGTGGCGGCCTCGGCTTCCTCTTGCTCGTTCATCGCATCTGCCCAGTCGTCTGAGGCATCGTCTGTTGGAGTATTGTCGTCAGGCATTGCTTTAGTCCTCTAGCATTGTTCGCATAATATGTTCACGGGATATTTCTTCTATAATTTTGACAGCTACGAACCCATTGGAGGCTCCGTACTTTGCCCTGAAACAAGGCATGTTGTGGGCTTTTACCACAACGTATTCCGGCAATTCAAAAGGAATAATATCGCCTTCTCTAAAGGCCATAACATCTTTTAAACTTACTTCGGTTTCACCTAGCGAGGTCGACAATTCAACCTCAGCAGTTAATATTTCTTCCTTTAACGCATCGGTCCAACGGTCATCACCTTCGTCTCGATCACTTTGTATCCCGGCGTCCAGTTTTTCTCTAATGGGTTCCAGCATCGAATAAGGAATAGTGACGTGAAAGTTACCGCCGCCGCCATCCAATTCAATGTTAAAGCTACACACGCAAACAACTTCTGATGGACTGACAATGGTCGCTAAAGCTGGGTTGACTTCTGAATCCATGTACTCAAAATCAACTTTCATCACCGGCGCCCAGGCTTCCTTTAGATCGATAAAAGCTTGGTCCAATAAGAGTTGAATGATCCGTCTTTCTGTCGGAGTAAATTCCCGGCCTTCTATTTTGGTATGAAATCGTCCGTCGCCACCAAAGAAATTATCCACTAATATAAAAACTAATTTTGCCTCCAGGGTAAACAGAGCAGTTCCGCGCAAAGGTCTAATCTTGACCATATTTAAACTAGTCGGTACAAACAAACTATGAATGTATTCGCTAAATTTGATCATTTGGATGCCGTTGACTGAAATTTCAGCACTACGCCTCATCATATTGAAAAGACTGATCCGCATATGCCTGGCAAAGCGTTCATTGACCATCTCCAATGAGGGCATTCGTCCTCGCACGATGCGATCTTGAGACGAAAAATCGTAACTTCGCGCTTCTCCCGGATCTAACGACTCCTCTTCGACCTCAACATCACCGTCGTCAACACCGTGGAGTAGTGCATCGATCTCGTCCTGGCTTAATAAATCTGACATAGTTTCTCTATTGTTGACCTTTACTTATCGTTTGTCTGTTTACTCTCAATAAGCTACTGCATTACAAAACTGACAAATAGTACTTTTTCTACGGTCGGTTCACCGACCAAATCGGTTAAGGTTTTTTGTACTGTGACCAAAGCCTCCGCTTGCAATTTTTGACGCCCTTCTGGCAGCTTTAATTCGTTAGCGTTTTTTTGACTGACTAACATTAAAACATCATTTTTTAATTGCGGCATATGTTGTCTTATATGTTCTTTGGCTTCCTGGCTTCTGACTAAAAAGGACATTTTAATTTGCACCGTGCGACTGCGTCGGTCACCGGGTAAATTGGCAGTAATCGCGTTAGGAACCCCGACGTAAATCGCCGGCCCCTTTGGTACAACAATTTCTCCGTCTGGATTTTCTCCCTCAGCTACGTCGGCGCTATCATCACCTAACATAAAAAATGCTGCCACTCCTCCGCCTATCAATAAAACCGCCGCCACAATGATAATAATTAACTTTTTACTGCCGCCGGAACCCTTTTCACCTTCTTCACCTTCTTCCAGGTCAAGCTCTAAGTCTTGGTTATCTTCAGCCATTATTTTCTCCACTCAAATTTAGTTGTTTAAATAATATTACTCACTGAGTATGGACAAAATTTTGGATATTTGCCTAAACAAACTTATTAATAAGCAGGATGCAAATCCTATACCAAAGACAACCAATCAGTTAATCCCCTGTTTTACAATGAGTTAGTTTTAGATCTTGATAAGAACCTTGCCTGAGTGGCGTAATTTTGGCGCTTTAGTTAAGGTAGGTCGGAAAGATGACACCGTGGCCAGGAAAGGGCTTTTTTAACGACAACAGACATAAAAGATACTGAATAAGGAACATGGTTATTGGGTACAGGCTTATTAACCCCATTGGATCATATATAGGCATCGAGCAGTCTAACCTGAACTTGGTCATGATCTTGCCCATTTTGGTCTTCACCGTCGGAAGACGTCTGTTGTGATTTTTGTCCGGCAACATTTTCCTGTTGATCGTTTTGTTGCTGTTGTTCAACTTGAGTATCTCCTAGATCGATCCCTTGCTCGGCTAGCAGTTCTTTTAGTTTTGCTAAATTTTCTTCGATGATTTCCTTGGTGACAGGGTTTGACACCTGAAAAAGCACACTGGTTTCGCCATTGTTTGTGGTTAATTTTACGCTCAAAGGCCCTAACTCGGGTGGATCCATTAATATTTCTGCGCTAGATATCGCTTGTTGATAGATCCACTGTATGCGCAAAGCAAGATTCGGAGAAAAATCACCTTGAAGTTTTAATCCAGATTGAATAGCTGAATTAGTCATAACATTTATAGCAGGTCTTACGGAATTAACCGATACCTCCTGATTAGCAACTATGGATGTTTTACTCACCGCCAACAATGACTCAAGTTCAGTAGCCGGCTGTTGATAACTGTCGTTATTAGTTGCTGACAGGACTTTAGCAGCTTGTCCCGATTTTTTTAGCCAGGCAGCCATCGGGCTAATGTCGTTTTTTGATAAATACTCCGCCGATATCTGCTTCGATGAATTTCGAACAAGTTTTGATGACTCAGGTTTTATTTTTTCTGAAAAATTTTCATCCTCAGCAAATACGCCATTTTTTATCCAATCTGGCGCCTGTTTATCGAGCGATTGAGAAACTGCCGGAGCCACAGCTTGCTCCTTTTCATTGGATAGATCAAATCGCTCGAATGCTGAAATTCTGTTTGCTTGCTTCATCGACAATTCCACAACGGAAGCAGCAGGAGTGACCGCTCTGGCGTCTTTATTGGTGAGATTTTTACCGCCATCCGAGGTGCTTAAATAAACACCTGGCGTAACCAGTGTTTCGGCAGGGGGCGTATCTGTTTGAACCAACAATTTATCTGCTGAAGCCGATATGTCCATATCCCTTGAATCTGTGGTTAAATTAATTTCTTTATTTAACAAAGCTTGAGGACCGACTGGTATTTCCCAATCGAGACCTGTAATAAATTCTGGCTGTTGTTTAGCAGCGGCACTAAATGAGTCATCTAATTCGACTCCATCAATTGAGATTATTTTGGATTTGAGGGTTAGGGTGTTTTCAAGGATTAAATCAGCATCTAAAGTGGCTTGTTCGAAGTTCGTAATTTCAGTGAGTTCGGACAATGATTGCTCAGAAAATATCAACTCCATCGGCAGATCTTTGCCACTTTTACCGCTACTTGTGCCGGTTTTATCATTTGAATGCTGTTGGATTTTGGCAAACTCTTTGCCAAAATTGCCGGTCAGTAGCAAGGGTTCAGGCGCAGCATCGAGTGACGATGACTGTTGCAACATTGCTTTGAATTGGCCATAGCCTGCTGAAACACTTGGTTTTACTAGTACATTGGCGATTAGGCCGAGCACTTGCTCAGAAAAATTATTGGTTACAGACCCTGACATGGTTGGTTGCCTCGTGCAAAATCTATGTAGGCTACCAATATAAAATCAACTAGCTCACATAATATAAACGATTAGATAGACTGCCAAAGGTTCTGCAATAGTGGTGCCAGGGGGAAAATACGCGACTTATTATTAATGAATGACTTACAAATAGCGAGTGGTTAACTCGGCGCAGGCAGCATCAAAAAGTTGCTTTAGCTTGATTAAATCAAAATCATCCTGGCTAAGATTATTGGCCCTTGCTAAGGATTCTATACTTTCACACATATTAGAAAAACCAACCACTCCAACATTGCGGCTACTGCCTTTTAATGCGTGGGTCATTCTAAAAATAGCTTGCTGCTCAGTTTGCCAATCCATTTTAGCTAATTCATCCAATTTGCTTTTACAGTCGATAAAATAGGCGTTCAACAGCATTCCCATATCATCACCCATAATATCAACTAACTCATCAAGTATTTCTAGATCTAAAACTGAATGCATGTATTTTGATCCTTATTGGGAGCCTTGCACAAAAGGTTATTACTTGTTGTAGGTTAGGGCCTGTTTATCTTTCATATTTCATCACTGCCGAGGTGCTTTTTTTGCCTAACGAGGCAGAAGAAGTGCCGTTTAGTTATTCTAAATAAGCGACTGATAACGAAGTTAGGTGAAAAAAGCACCCGGCCCTTCGGGTTGTAGCTAAAATATCATCACTTGTTGTCGCCTAAGAGAGCCTACTTTTCCTTAGAGGACCTACTTTTGGTGGTGCTCCTCATTCATTTGGAATACCCAAAGCACTCGCTACGCTCATGGGGCAGGCTC
>CAZOBX010000361.1:0-4878 GCA_964578045.1 uncultured Kangiella sp.
TGATAGGATAAGAAAAAAGTCGCGGTTTGATTTTTTCTCTTTTTATAAATTAGAAAAATAGTCGTTTAAGTTTTACTTTTAGCTAAGAAATGATCCACTAAACAGCAAATAAAGGCTAAATCAGTAAAAAAATAAAAAATATTCGCTTTTTTTTGCTTATTTTCAATATTTTTTTTGTATTTTTTTGAATTCAGTTATACACTTCGGATTGAACTAACTACATTCAAAAAAAGTGGAGAACATCATGGCCAAAGGCGGCATTAAGAAGAAGGTAAAAAAGGTAGTAGCTAAGAAAGCAGCTCCTAATAAAAAAGTAGCAGCTAAAAAAGCAGCTCCTAATAAAAAAGTAGCAGCTAAAAAAGCAGCTCCTAAAGCAATGGGCATTGACAAAGTAATCGCTGATGCTTCTAAAGCACTGGATAAAGCGAATGCTGGTGTTAAAAAAGCTGATGGAACTTTAAAAGGACTGGTTGCTAAAGTTAACGCTGCAGTAAAAGCAGTTGAAACGAAAAAAGCAGCAGCGACTAAAAAGAAGACAGCAGCGACTAAAAAAGCAGTTAAATCTGCTACTGCAGTTAAAGCTAAAGCAGCAGCTAAAGTTAAGGATCACAAAGCCCAAGCTGCTAAAATGGCTAACGATGCTCAAAAGTCAGCTGATGCAGCTGTAAAAGCAATGAATGGCGTGAAAGCAAAAATGGAAGCTGCAGCCAACAAAAATAAGGCAGCAGTCGCTCGTTTTGTAGCCAAACTTGCAAAATCTGCTGCTAAGTTAGAAGCAAAATTAATTGCTGCCTCTGCTAAGCCAAAGAAAAAAGCTAAGAAAAAAGCTAAGAAAAAAGCACCTGCTAAGAAATAGTGGTGACTTGCTGAGGTATTAATCGCCTCACAAAATTAAAAAGGGAAGCAATATGCTTCCCTTTTTTTATAGCTCGTTTATTTTTAGTGTAGCCGAAAAATTACTCGATACTTCTATTCAGGTTGCAAGACTCTTTGTAATAACCGATTGATTTCATTCTGCGCATCCCTCGCTCCATAAAGGTTTTGTTGAAACACCGTTTGACCTTTGCTCATACTTCTCACATAAATCGAACGGTCTTTAATTAACTGGGCGCCTTCGGCATAGAGTTTCATTGCCATTATTCGTTCATCTTGCCGCCTGGTATCAACTGCATTAACACACTTAATCACTCGTTTATCTCTAATCAGCCGGGTACTTCGTGCAATGGTTTTTAGATCCAGCATGCTTGCGCGCATCGGTAAGATGATCGTTTCTTCAAGAGGAAGCTTCTCAATACTAGGTGCATAGTCACAAATAAGAAAATCAACATTGGGCATCACTTGTGGCATATTTGCGATTACAGTGAAAGGCAGTTGATTTTCGCTAAAGACATCAACCGCCGATTGCTGCGGATCTAAATCACAAACGATGACCTTATTTCCAGCATAATAAGCCGCTGCTGCAAAATTAAGCGCTAGAGTGGTTTTGCCTACGCCACCTTTCGGTGACCAAAACGCTATACGTCTCATGAAATAATCCTTATTATTTTGCTTATTATAGCTCGACTATTTAGTCGAATCAGGGCTTAGGTAAATAATGTAAATCAAATGATTCGTTGATTTATGTGATGGTACTCCCAGTGACAAACAACTATCTTCTAACAATGGAAATTCTTCTCTTCGTAAATAAAACTCCAATCCATTAACAGGTTTTAAATAACACCCATTAGTTGAATGATCAACTAAGACAAATTTACCGCGATTGTAGGTGATATGGCAATGTTCTCGGGAAACTTGTGAATCATCTAGCACCAATTGACAGGAAGAGATATTTCGTCCAATCATAAAAGGGGTCATACTGGGTTCTATGGTAATTTCTTGTTTGCCACACTTAAGCGTTAATATTTGATTGGTAATTTGTTCTAAAACCATATCAGTAGAAAGGTAACGGGTTTCATTATGCAGTTCGCTATCTTGTTGCCAATAAAGCCTGAATATTGGAGAACTTTCTTTAGCGCCTTTAAGAGTTACCCAATCGAATTCTCTCGCTTTGGCTTTTTGCTCAATGGTGAGTTCCTCTAATAAGGATTCCGAAAACAATATTTGGCTTCCTTTGGCCAATTTTGTCAAATAAGCTGCGTCATTGACCGTTTCGCCAAAAAGGTCACCTTTTTCGATCAATACTTCGCCAAAGGATAAACCAATGCTCACCGCTAAATGATGTTGGGTATAGCTGGCAGTAAAGTTTTGCTGAATCGCGATTGCCGTTTCAATACTGTCCTGCCCAGAGGAAAAGCATACCATCACTTCATCACCGATGGTTTTCACTACTCGCCCTTTGTGCTCAACGGTAATTTTTTGTACTTGGTTAAGTAAACGACTAATGATGGCTTTTGCTTCGCTGTTTCCTTTTGTCTTGTACAACGCAGAGCTTCCCGAAACATCGGCAAAAAGTACCGCTCTTTGTTTTCCCTTTTGTATCATCATCGTGTCTTTTCTAAAAGGAGCCTGACGAAGACTCTTTCACCAAATAGTCTCTTTAACCTAAAATAATCAGTTGGATTCGTGGAAAGAGTGCTAGACCAGGGTGTGATTGGCGTAGTGAAAAATTGAGTAGTCACCTTACCGGTGATGAACCAATTTTTCGCATAGCGAGGCGCGCCGTGGGCTGGTGCTATTTCTCGTGATTCAACTGATTAATTTGGGTTTAAGTATAACAGCGATAAACTATGAAAGATCAATAAGCACTAAATGTTTTGTCTCATTTGATTCTTTTTGCAATAAAACAATTGGTGGGCCTGCCATCTGCCAGATACTCTATTTCATCGACTAAAATTTCAAAATCAGAAAAAATTGTTGCTAACTCGCCCGGCTCTAATAAAAAACGCGGGTTCTTTGGACTACCAAACTTCTCACAACCTCGCATAAAAGTCTGGTAAACAATATATCCACCAGTATCCACCAGTGACTTTAATTGAGCTAAGCCCGGTCGATGTAGATACCTGACAACAATCACACAACCGTAGTGGCTCGCCAAAATATCAAATGGTGAAAATTGTTTTTCTTGATTCGAAGGTTCCAGATCCAATTGAACGACATTAATTGTTTGCCCACACCGATTCGCCAAATCTGACAACTTTTCCAGAGCGCTCGGCTGGTAATCAACCGCAGTCATTTTGAAACCTTGCATCGACAAATAAATAGCATCACGGCCGGAGCCACAAGCCAAATCTAAACCGCATTTATTTTCACAGTCTAATGAATATTGCTCAATGAACTTTTCCACAATTGGCGCAGGTTGCCAAAGTCTTCGGTAGGATTCGCCGAAAGCCAATTGCTGAGATCGTTTCAGCTGTAGTAAATTTTCCTGACTAGCCTCTTGGCTATTGGCTATTGAATAGCCCTTACTGGATAAAAATTCTTTGGCAATTTGCAACTGAGACAATAAACCGAACAATGCTACGGGCTGGGTTCGCATTGGCAGTTCGTGCAACCGCTCAGATAACTCTGCAATCGGAAAACTTGCTGAATCGATAATGTGAGACTGATTAAAAAGGCGGATCGATCTTAAATCGAGTATTGGTATTTGCACTGTATGACTGGTTTTCACTTTTGAACAGATTGACGCAGGTGATGCCATGCCTGATCTTGAATATCACCATTTTCATCGATAATTGGATAACGAATATTATGCTTGTCACAATACTTCTTTACTTCTGGATGTAACCATTCAAAACGAAGGTTTTCACAAAGCGCATCGTCTAATTGGCGTTTATTGTATAAACCTGCCACTTCTCTTTGTCTTTGAGCTTCATAAAGTATGATCGCTGTCGCTACAGAGACATTGAGCGCCTGGACCATACCTAGCATGGGAATAAGAATATGCTCGTCAGCCATTTCTGCCGCTTTATCGCTGACGCCGAATTTTTCTGAACCAACTAATATGGCGGTCGGTTTAGTATAATCGATTTGTCTAAAATCGATCGCTCGATCAGAAAAATGGGCGGCCAAGATCTGTTTTTTCTCAGCGCGCATTTGACCGAGTCCAGCGGATAAATCATTATGGGTATGCGTGGTCACCCATCGATTACTGCCCATAGCCGTGCCATGACAATTTCTCAGCACACTCTCGGGATAAACTGCATGCACTTCGCCGATACCTATGGCGTCGCAAGTTCTGACAATGGCCGCCAAATTATGTGGTTTATGAACCTCATCCATAAACACCGTAATATCGGTCTGTCTACGGTTCAAAAGTTTGATAATTCTGTCGTTTCTAGGATTTTTCAAATTATCGTTGCCGTAATTTTTCAAGATAAAGGTATTTTATGACGGTCGATTAAAGCTTGCCAACTTGCAGTAATACCTCACAACTTTTTGCCCGAAGGGAGTTCATCCAACAAGTCAAAATCCCTGTGTCGAGGTACTAGTCGATCAATTCCATAATTGCATCCATTTCAACCAAAGCCCCTTTCGGTAGTTCTTTCACCCCAACCGCGGCCCTTGCTGGATAAGGCGTTTGAAAATACTCCGCCATTATCTGATTAACCATCGGAAAGCAGGACAAATCGGTTAAAAAGATATTGAGTTTCGCAATTTGATTTAAACTGCCGCCGGCCTCTTCAGTAATTGCTGATAAATTTTTAAACACTTGATGAATTTGCGGTTCGATATCATTGGATATAAATTCCATAGTTTCTGGAACCAGGGGTATTTGGCCGGAAATATATACCGTCTGCCCACTTTTAACCGCTTGAGAATAGGTGCCGATGGCAGCAGGTGCTTTGTCCGTTTGAATGATTATTTTTGACATTGGGATGCTCTTGTTAAGTTCTAAGTTCTAAGTTCTAAGTTCTAAGTTCTAAGTTCTAAGTTCTAAGT
>CAZOBX010000362.1:0-4871 GCA_964578045.1 uncultured Kangiella sp.
GCTAATTTGGTTGAAAAACGGCCTTTTGTACTATAGTAATTTGGGAAATAACAATTACGACCGTTTTACAACACTACCATCGTAACAAGAAATCAATTTACCAAATTAAAACCGTAGATTTTACCAAACTGCATCGTAAAATTTATCATGCTTTCATCGTAGGATTCGAAAATATTGCAATATTGGTGTTTTCTACGATAATTTTGGTTGGCTCCCAATAGCATCGAGAAGATAAAAATGACGATGCGATTGGGCGTTTGAAAAGTAGTTATTGTTGATCTAATCTAAGCAATTTGTTGTTTGATTAATTCTTCATGTGATCGCCAATGTGGTTGAATTAAAACGCTATTGACATGTGCAATGGAAACGATCTTTTGAACCTCTCTCGCTGCATCAATCAAGCTGCCATAACACAGGTTTCGACACAGCCTTAAATTACCTTGTGCTGAGCGTATGATCAATTCCATTGCACCTTCATTAAAGGTATTGATCCCCATCCTAACGGCTTCTAATTCCTTGATGATATAACTTTCCATGTCGTCATTATTGAGCGGCTTTATGTTGGCAGAATAGGTGATCCTGCTTTTGATATCCTTGTTTACATTGAGCGACAAATAATGCAATAGATCCTGCTGCCCTAATAAAACTAAATTATGTTTTTTAGGAAAGCGTTCAAACAATAATCTCAGTTTTCTCAATACCTGCATATCTAATAAATGTGCATTATTCACATGGATGTGATGTATGCAGATTTTGCAGGAGCAAAAATCTGTCATCAATCAGACTATAAAGGGTTTTTCGCTCTTTGATATGACTAAAGGCGCAAGCGATCAATTCCTTTTCGATGTCTCTGAAAGGCACGTCTATCCTAAAAGATTCTGCTAGTTGCTTTAAAATGTTTCCATAAGTATGCAGGGTTCGAGAACAAGAAGCAACCGTGATGTCGCGTGCTTTTTCTAATGCTTCAATGTGTTCTCGAAGGACACTTTTGCCAACGCCAGGCTCACCAATAATGACTGAAAACCCTCCTTGTTGAGAGTGTATCTTAATAATATCAAAAATCTTTTTCTGCTGTGTCAGTAACGTTAGGTGGTCTCGATTAAATGGCTCTTTTGTGATGGCATGAGTGGATTTAATCATTTGACATCTCCTTTGATTGGTTTTCTTAAGTTAGCGTTGTATACCAAGTTAACCGGGCTGGCTTCCCCCATACGTTGATCATTAAAGTAAACAATATATCGCTCACGATTGTTTCGACCATAACGAAGCTGAATTTTCTTTTCTCTCAGATCAACAGGACATTCCCACTTATTAGAATTGATCGAGAAGAGATTGGTTTTTGAGACTTTTCGAGTTTCTTCTACAAAGAAGACTTCTTCGGTGTACTCATCGTCAGTTAGGAAGTTAATGCGACTGTGATCGAGCGCAAAACGGTCAATGGGCGTCATCTGAATACTGCTATGCTTTTGGTGGTTGTACTCATTTTCAATCCAATCATGGGTTTTGTCGTTAAGCTCTTCCAATGATTTGAATTCTAAATGCTGAACTAAGAATCGATCACGAAAACCTCGAAAGAATCGCTCGATTTTACCTTTGGCGGCACCGTCTCGAACCGGTGCATGAGAGAGAAGAATATCAAGTCTGACACAAGCCTGTAGTATTTCTTTGGACTTGTAGTTAGAGCCGTTATCAAAATAGAGTCTGTCGGGTTTACCGCGTTTAAACAGGGCGGTTCGAAACGCATCGACCATGTTTTCGGTGTTGTCGTTGTAGAAGAATTCGCCGTGAGTAATGACGCGACTAGCATCATCAATAAAAGCGATCAGAAAGGTTTTTTCCACGAGCCATCATTTTGTTTTATCGAAGGCCCATACATCGTGTCCGCCTGCCAAAGCTCATTAGCGAACTGCATGCAAAATGACTGGCGCAGCTTTTTACTTGTTTCAGAATTAAGTAAGTCATTGTTTCTTACCATGCGATAAAAAGACGTCTGCGATAACTGGCTGCGTTGAAAATAGTTCTTCTTCATCAATTGTCGATAGAGCACCATTTTAGGAATAGTGCCGACCTTGTTTTTGCTTAAGGTTGGAATGAGGTCATTGATGGCTTCCGCCAGTTCATTGACTTGAACTTTGCGATAACCATTTTTATCGGATCGGGTTTTATTGTCGAGTGTGATAATGCCGCATTTTTTAAACCGATAAACCCATGTTTCAATGGTACGCCAGGTGAATTGATATTCATGGCTGGTTTGGCTATCTGTAAAAGTTCTTCTGGCCACGCTTTTAATTCGTTCTCGAATGCTATTCCCTTGTGCATAATCAACGGCGCTGAGGACTCTCATTCTGAGTTCAAGAGAAGGATTGGCTTTAACGATTTTCATGGTTATTTTTCCATTTTGGTTAATTAAAAATAATCCGACGGAGGGTAACTGGAAAAAATAACATTTTGGATGACATGAACTGTTGCGTGATTGATTTGAACAAAACCGAACGGTGCTCTGTTTAAATGTTTGATGGTAAATTGGCAAATAAAAAGAAAATGATATTGGAAAGTAGAGGGGTGTTGTGAGCAGGAAACTCAAATAAAGGCCTTTTGTTGGGTAAGTTGAAATTTTGAACAATGGTTATCGTTGTTAGTCAAAAACAATCGAGTGAAGGTTGAGAGTAAATGCAGTAATCGAATCGTTCGAGGTTTGAGTTGTGAGAGATTGTGCTCTATACGCACTTTCAAAAATGTCCGGTAATCCATAAGTTTGATCATCAACTTATTCAGCCATCGCCAAGCATTTCTTGGTTCAATTTCAGACTGCTTAGTGGCTTTAATATATGACTCAGCAATCGTCATATTTGCCAGTAGTGAGGAAATAAAGACAAATAAGTGAGCCGCGCCATATTGAAAGAAAGGGAGCTTACAAGCAATATACAATTGAAACGTTCGACCGCAACCACTGCGACCATAACGATTAGAGCAAAATATTCGCTTACCGACTTTCTCCTTATCAGTGATAGAGTGTTGTTTATAAACCACCCCGTGGGAAATAAATTGGTCATTCTTTAAACAAAAACCACATTGCACCTCATTCTGATGATAATCAAGAGAAAGGGTGAACGAGTGAATGGCGTCATAATCTGGATAAAACTTTTGCATGGCGCGGATTAAACAAAAATCAGCTATTCCACTTCAAGAAAAATTTCAAATTTCTATGAGATAATTTGCTTTACCAAATTACCGTTATAGGGAGCCGAAGGAATTACGACGCTAATTTGGTTAGAAAACAACCATTCCTACGGCTGTAGATTGGGAAATAACACCTCCTATGATGCATTCGGTCGAGTAGAGCAAGTGACGCCGCCAGTGGGAACGGGCCAACCGGCTTATAGTCGTTTGGCTCATTGCGTCGGTGGCTGTGATGAAGTGACTTCAATCAACCCCACCGAACTGCCTCCACTTGAAGTGCCCGATGTGGCCGCACTGATCGTCTACAAACAAACGACCACCTCAGCCGGCGCACCCGAAACCACCTGGTATAAAGATCAATTCAATCGGGTGTTGGTGGCTAAAACGCAAGGGTTTGATGGCAGTCCTATTTTTGTGCGAACAGAATATGATCACCTCGGGCGCCCAGTGTTTGAATCAGTCCCTTCTTTTGTGGTGGATGAAAGCAAGGGCATGCATTATAAAAGCTTTGACGAACAAGGACGGTTGCTTGAGAAGAAAATGGATGAGCCTTCGTTGCTGGGTGTCGATCAGTATTTTACCACCACATACACTTACGACAATCACACCACCAACATTGTCGCTACAGGTTCGAGAGGTCGAGCATTAACGGTGAGCCGTACTCACAGCGGTACCGGTCAGCTGATGAAAACCACCGATGCCAATACACCCATTCAGGGTGTCACGGAATACGCCTATGACTCGCAAGGAAATCCTATCGTCTTGCAGGATGCCAACAGCAATGCGATAAAAGCGCAATACAATGCGTTGGGTCAAAAGCAATATGTGGAAGATCCCAATATGGGACGTAAAGAATTTACTTATACCGCCTTTGGTGAAGTGGATACCGAAAAAGATGCCATGAGTGTCATTACCGATTATGACTATGATATTTTGGGTCGATTAACCAACCGAACAGCCGGTGGCATTTTGGAGGCCACCTTTAAATTTGATATCGCAGGCAAAGGGGCAACGGGTGAAATGTGCTTAGGGGCGATTGAGTCTGAAGTTCGTGATGATTCTGGAACAGATGATTTTAATCAAGAGTACGCCTACGATGAGTTCTGTCGCCCGATTGCCAGCATTACCCATATCAATGGAACGCCTTATACCCAAACCACACAATTTGATGCTTATTTCGGTCGGGTAAAAGGCGGTCAAACCGTTTCTGGCGTCACGGTTGAAAACCTCTATAACAATTACGGATACCAGACGCACAGTCAAAATGCGGCGAGCGGTTACGTTTATCAAGCAATCACTGACATGGATGCCAGGTTGCAAATGACCACCACCCAAAAGGCCCATGGAATTTTGAATGAGGTCTTTAAATATTCGGATGTGACGGGGCAAATGTTCTCGGTTCAAACCGATACCTTGGTGGGTGACCAGCGTCATCGCATTGATTACCTTTTTGATGACTTTGGTAACCTGGAATTACAAACCGTTGAAAATGTGGATAAGAATACCGGGAGTGTCATTACCTCATTTGAAACTTATGCTTACGATGATTTACACCGTTTGCTCACCGCCACAAGGGATATTGGCGGAACAACCAACGAAACCAATTATTTATATGACGCCGTCGGTAACTTGACCCAAAAGGATGACTACATTGCCGCGAGCAATGGATTGAGTTATGGCAATCAGTCTAA
>CAZOBX010000363.1:0-4843 GCA_964578045.1 uncultured Kangiella sp.
CCCTAAAATTCCTTGCCTTAAATATGGCTGTTTCTAGCCTTGCTGAAACGAGCATTTTGAGGTGGAGCGGGTATACATCGGGAGTAATACAATGAAAAATAAAATGATACAGTTCTTATCAACGAGCGGATGTCATCTGTGTGAGCAGGCCCATGAAATGGCTAAATACCTGATAGAGCATGATCCCGAAGTCGCTGATACAGTAAATCTGGAAATCATCGATATTGCTAATGATGATGCATTGGTGGAGCAGTACGGTATTAGAATTCCGGTTTTAGTTTGTTCATCGAGAGAATTAGGCTGGCCCTTTGAACTAGAAGAGCTCCGCTCGTGGTTAATTGAAGAGGTTACATCGAACTGAATTTATTTTTGTTCGGACTGATTACAATATTTATCTCGTTGCGCCTCCATTTGAGAGACCTTTGTCTGTTTTTCTTGGTCTGTCATCAGTCGCTTTCCGCCGTCTCCATCTGCCGTGCTGATTCTGCCGGCGTTTTTCAAAATGTCGAGATTTTGATTGGCGATTGTACAGTTCTCATTTCGCCAAGTCCCATAGGAATCTGTTTTTGCGGTGTTTTTATTTTGATTAGTTACAATCGGTGATCGATTGGTATTGGCGTTTTTTTCGTCCACATAGGTTCTTATCTGAGTATATTCTCGACCTTTGGGGGCTCGTTCGGTGTAGTGGATTTCGCCTTTATCGTCGGTCCATTTATAGGTTATTCTTTCAGCCGCGATGATATTGGCGCTAACCATAACAAAGACAATAGCAATTAAAGTCCGAAATTGAGTTTTCATATATATTCCTGAATCGTGCGTCTGAAACTAATATAGCGGTAAACAGGGGTAAATGTTAAGTCCTTTGTGAAAAGAATGAGATAAATACCTCATTTTAATCACTATTTACCCAAACGAAGAACTGGATAATTAATTTTCTTTTTCTGTTATTAGATTATTTTTGTTAGCGAAATGAATGACATCTTGTAGTATCGCCGGATGTTCACTGTCCAGTTTTGAGTCGACGATGACACATTTTATACCTTCAATGACGGCTGGTCTTAACATTGGCGAGTAATACATTCGCCTATTTCTAAAAGTACATAGATTGCCGCATAATCGCTCGGCCCAATCACTTGGTCGAAACTTGCTACCTTCAACTGTTATCCCTTTTAAGATCAATCGGTTAAAATCGATTTGGTTCATAGCTTGTATCTCTATTTAACGGTAATCATTGCGCCGCGAATAATGCCAGATTATGCTGTGTTGTCAATAGCGCCGAATCACAGATTTGTGCACTTTCCAATTTTTCAGCTTAACTAGTCGAAATTGCAGATCTTGCCAGTTTGATATTAAGTTTAGCAAAGAATCTGGAGTTATCTATTTTTATCCAGAAAAAGCCGGTAGATAGTGGGCGCTGTTATGTCTTTAAGTCATAATCGCTAGTATTGCAGGAGTAAATTGGCAGATTTTGAAGTTCCGAGTAACAAAGAACTCAATATCATGTCATTTGATTAGAAGCTACTATGTCGATTAAACTTATATCGAGTTATTTTTGATAGCAGGAACAGAATATATGAAAAACCGAAAATTAAAGACTATTTATTCGTCTATAAAGGACTATCAATTGACGTCAGAAAAAGTGTTTTGGGATCGGAGAGAGTTTATAAAGAATTTCACTCTTTCTGCGTTAGGGGCATCGAGCTTTGGCGGGTCCTTACTTCAAGGCGCAGTAAGCGCTAGTTCAGGATTTACCACAGCAGAACCTCTTAGTAGCGAATATGTGGTGACCCACCATAACAATTTTTACGAATTTTCAACCAGTAAAAGCGAACCAGCGGAACTGGCAAAAGATTTTAAACCAGGCCTTGATTGGAAAGTTTCTATTACTGGTGAGGTTGAAAAACCAGGAGACTACACCTTAGAAGATATTCTCAAATGGACGAGCATAGAGGAGAGGATCTATCGTTTGCGCTGCGTAGAAGCTTGGTCCATGGTTATTCCGTGGAGAGGTTTTCAGTTAAGTCAGTTGATCAATCGGGTGAAACCGACATCTAAAGCCAAGTTTATTGAGTTTAAGACTTTAGAATCCCGATCGGTTTTTCCCGGACAAAAACGTGGAACCCTTGGCTTTCATGTTTTGCCTTGGCCGTACAAAGAAGGCTTAAGGATGGATGAAGCGATGAACCCGCTTGCATTTATAGCAACCGGTGTTTACGGAAAAGACCTGCCTGGTCAAAATGGTGCACCTTTGCGTCTTATTGTTCCCTGGAAGTATGGTTTTAAGAGTATTAAATCAATAGTCTCCATTCGTTTTGTCGAACGTCAACCACAAAATACCTGGCATAAGAATGGTCCTAGAGAGTACGGATTTTATGCCAACGTCAACCCTGACGTCGATCACCCTCGATGGAGTCAGGCTCGCGAACGCCGAATAACCGATGAGTCTTTTTTTGGTGTTAAGAAAATACCGACAAAGATGTTCAATGGATATGCTGATCAAGTGGCGCATATGTATAAAGGCATGGATTTGGTCAGGAATTTTTAGTGGTATATTATAAGGTTTCAAAAGTAGCAGCTCATATTGCCTGTTGGTTTCCTTTGATTTACCTCATCTATGCGGTGAATAACCGCTTATTAGGAGCCGATCCCCAAGAAGAAATGCTTCATCAGCTTGGATTATGGACGTTAATCTATTTATTAATCGGATTATCCATCACACCTCTTAACAGAATTTTTAAATTTCCTATATTGATAAAATATCGTCGTATGATGGGGTTGTACGCGGTTTTCTATTTGACACTGCATATCACCATATTTTTTATTTTTTTCCTGGAAAGTAGTTTTAGCTATCTATGGGAAGAAATTGTGGAGCGACCCTATATCACAGTCGGTATGTTAGCGACTTTACTACTAGTTCCGTTGGCTGTAACCTCTACCAAGAAAATGCAACGTAGATTAGGACGAAATTGGAAAAAACTGCATAAATTAGTTTACCTTATTGCTACTCTAGGCATCATTCATTTTATTTGGCAAAGTAAATCAGATTTGAACCAACCACTACTCTATTTAATCTGGCTGTTATCCACCTTAGGTTATCGGTACTATCACTCTAAATTTAAGAATTAGTTCTGCTGACGATTCCCATCTTTACGCCAAGTCTTTGCGGTTTTGACTAAACTTGCGTCTTCTGGAAAAACTGACTGTAGCTAACCTATTGAATATTAGGGATTAAAACTCTGGCAGGATAATTGCTTTAATTTCAGCTTCCACTTATTTGAGATTAAAAAAGGATGAAATAGATGAATAAAATAGTGAAATTTACAATTATCCTCAGCTGCGTGTTAATTGTGGGCGGATGTGCGAGCGTGGTCGCTCATGGTTCTTCTGGCGGAGACTTGGATAGTGTATTTGGCGGTGTAGACGTCGGTAAGAATGCGAAAGTTGGTAATATATCGAGTGTTAACGGTGGAATTGACATAGAATCCGGGGCTAGTGCCCGCAATGTCGATACGGTTAACGGCAGTATAGAACTTGGCAATAATGTAGTCATTGACAACGCGGAAACAGTTAATGGAGGTATCGATGCAGGCCGTGCGTTAACCGTAAAAAATAATCTAGAGACGGTAAATGGCGGAATTCGGGTTGGCGAAAAAAGCGAGGTTGGCGGCAGCGTTATTACGGTAAATGGCGACATTGAATTAACTGATGTCACGGTAGAAGAAAACATCGAGACCGTTAATGGTGATATCCTTCTGACTAATGGGACAATTGTTAAAGGAGATTTGGTGATTGAGAAATCCAGCGGTTGGTTTTCTTCTTTCAGCAGAGATATACCTGTAATCCGAATTGACGACATGTCGAGCGTTATTGGCACAATCCATTTACACAAGAAAGTGCAACTCAAAATCGCCGAAGGTGCAAAAGTAGGCGATATCAAGGAATATTATCTAAGAGAATAGTTGTTCTAATTAGCGCTATGATATGGATAAAACAAAAGCTGCTATTGTTGGGATGGCAGCTTTATTTATGTCTAAATAGAAAAATATGACATCAAACGTCGAGGATATTGATATTGTTCTGCGCCAGTGTCTAGGGTCTATTGAACTATGAAAGATCAACAGGCTCCAATCTAGAAGCCTCTTCTATAGATCTACAAAACACAATTATGCATCGTTTTGGGTAAGGGTTGGGTGATTTGTATGCAGACAAATAATTAATTCAAAATAACTCAATAAAAGGCTTGCGTTGGTGAAAAAAGTGCCTATAATGCGGCGCTCGCTTGAGGGAACCCGCAAGGGCTTGAAGCGAGGATTGGCAGGGCTTTAAAAAGCATTGAAATAAAGATTTTTAAAGTGTTGACAGGGTAAAAACGCCATGTATAATGCGCGTCCGCTTTGAGGGAAAAAGCAGCGGGATAGGCGAGAGGGAGTGAGCCGAAAAAGAAAGTTTGATTGTTTTATAAAATAAATGAAATGAAACGGTTGACAGGGGTTTAAGAGGATGTATAATTCGCGCCCCAAGCTTGGCAGGACTGGTTTCCGGAGCGGATGTTCTAAAACAAATTGAAGAGAAGAAAAACAATCTGTGTGGGTACTCTTAAAGGCAGCACGCAAAAAGCCTTAAAGAACTTACACAGTTTGAAATCGACGAAATACTCTTGGTTTATTGCTTCGGCAGTTTACTGATTGAATCAAGTCAATTCCAAACAGTAATTTTTTTGAGCACTTGGTCTTCGGACCGCGATCTTCGGATCAACAAGTAACATTATTAAACTGAAGAGTTTGATCATGGCTCAGATTGAACGCTGGCGGTATGCTTAACACATGCAAGTCGAACGGTAACA
>CAZOBX010000364.1:0-4813 GCA_964578045.1 uncultured Kangiella sp.
GATCGAACAACAGTGGGGAAAAGATTCCAAAGACGGGCACCGGTATCGCGCCATTTCGTGCTTTTTTACAACAACGTCAGCAACAATCTGCCAAAGGTGAAAATTGGCTATTTTTTGGCAACCCTCATTTTAATACCGATTTTCTCTATCAGTTAGAATTGCAGAAATATCATCAGCAAGGGCTGCTAACTCATCTTGATTTAGCTTTCTCACGAGATCAAAGTAACAAAATTTATGTGCAAGACCGACTGTTAGAAAATGCTGCAGATGTTTGGAATTGGCTGGATAAGAAAGGCGCAAGTTTGTATGTTTGCGGTGATATGAATTATATGGCAAAAGATGTTGAAAAGGCTTTAGTAAAAATTATTTCAGAGCAAGGTGAAAAGTCTATTCAGCAAGCAAAAGACTATTTAAAAGTGCTTAAAAAAGAAAACCGTTATCAAAGAGATGTGTATTAAGATGCAAGTAAAAGAAAAATTAATTGTTCAAGCCAGCTATGATTCTGCGACTCATTCTGACGTTGAAAAAATCAAGGTCGAAAGTAATTACCTGCGAGGGACAATAGCCCCAAGTCTCAAGAATCGAATCACCGGTGCGGTCGCCGATGCTGATTTAATGCTGATTAAATTTCACGGTATTTATCAACAAGATGACCGCGATATTCGCAATGAAAGACGCAAGCAAAAATTGGAGCCGCTGTATTCATTTATGATCCGTGCGCGCGTACCGGGTGGGGTGGCGACTGCTAAGCAATATATTCAAATGGCGGACCTGGCGACCAATTATTCGAGTGGAAGTTTACGTTTAACTACTCGACAGGCTTATCAATGGCATGGCGTATTTAAGAGAAATTTAAAGACGACCATTGCCGGAATTAATCAATCGATGTTGGATACGATTGCCGCTTGCGGTGATGTTAATCGTAATGTGATGAGCAATCCGCTACCGGAAACGTCTCGAATTCACGCAGAAGCCTATGACTGGTCAAAAAAGATAAGCGAGCACTTATTACCCAAAACAAAGGCGTACCATGAGATCTGGTTGGACGGAAAAAAAGTGGAGTCAACTCAAGAACCGCTTTACGGAGAAACATATTTACCGAGAAAATTCAAGATCGCCATTGCTATCCCACCCTACAATGATGTTGATGTGTATGCTAACGATCTGGGATTTATTGCGATTGTTGAGCATGATAAATTAGTCGGTTTTAATATTCTGGTTGGGGGCGGTATGGGCAGTTCTCATGGAGATGATTCGACCTATCCAAGAGTTGCAAATCTAATAGGATTTTGTTCTCTTGATCAGGTATTGGCAGTCGCTGAAAATGTGGTAAAAGTCCAACGAGACTTTGGTAATCGAGAGGTCCGAAAACATGCACGTCTTAAATACACCATCGATCGATTGGGCATTGAAGAATTTAAAAAGAAGTTGTTTGTTTATCAAGGATTCGAATTGACTGAGGCAAAACCGTTTAAATTCGAACACAATGCAGATCGATACGGTTGGATGCAAGATGAAAATGGTCAATGGCATTTAACTTTGTATATTCACAGTGGCAGAATTATCGATTCAGAAGATAGTAAACTTTTTACCGGTTTATTGGAAATAGCAAAAATACATGATGGTGAGTTTCGGATTTCGCCCAATCAAAATATGATTATCAGCAATATTCGTCCTGGATTAAAATCTAAAATTGAATCAATGCTACAAATCTACAATATCAGTATAGGTAAATCGGAATCTCCGACCCGGTTAAATTCGCTGGCCTGTGTCGCATTTCCTACTTGTTCGCTGGCAATGGCAGAAGCAGAACGGTATTTACCTAGTTTTATTACAGTGCTTGAGGAGCTACTCGATAAGTATGGATTAAAGCAACAACCCATCAATGTCCGAATGACCGGTTGTCCTAATGGTTGCGCGCGTCCGTTTCTTGGTGAGATTGGGTTAGTCGGTAAAGGCCCGGGAAAATATAACTTATATTTAGGCGCAAGCCAGACCGGTGACCGACTTAATAAGTTATATCGGGAAAATATTAACCAACAAACGATTTTTCAGGAACTCGAACCGATCATTAAAGACTATTCGGTTGCTCGTCAAGAGGGAGAGTCTTTCGGCGACTTTGTGATCCGCAACAAGTACGTAAAGGCAGTTACTAATGGCCTCGATTTTCATTCTTAGGAATTGATCATGTTAGAAAATTTATCAACCTCAGCTACTCAGTCAAATACCAATCACGCTTTCGAGTCGTCTATTCGGCTTGATTGGGATGACGAACGAATGACCGAAGCGAACCATATTCTGGAGAATATGACGGCAGTACAGCGAATAGAATGGGCTTTGCAACATTTGCCCTCAAAATTCGCCTTGTCGTCTAGCTTTGGTGTTCAGTCTGCGGTGAGCTTGCATATGCTAACTCAGATCATGCCCGATATTCCGGTGATATTAGTTGATACCAATTATCTTTTTCCTGAGACCTACCAGTTCATAGAAACTTTGGCAGAAAAACTCAAATTAAATTTAAAGGTCTTTCGCGCTGATTTAAGCAGCGCGTGGCAGGAAGCTCGATTTGGCCGTTTATGGGAAAATGGTGTTGGTGGGCTCGATCAATATAATCAGATGAATAAAGTTGAACCAATGGAATTCGGCTTAAATCAATTGAATATTCAAACCTTGTTCGCCGGTATTATGCGTAGCCAATCTGAAAGTCGTTCACGGCTTAAGACTTTACAAAAACTAAGAGGTCGATTGAAAGTCCATCCTCTCATTGATTGGAATAAACGAAATATTCATCAGTATTTAACCAAACATAAATTGCCCTATCATCCTTTGTGGGAAAAAGGTTATGTATCGATCGGTGATGTTCATAGCACTGAGCCATTGACACTGGGAATGGCTGAAGAGCAAACCCGTTTTTCTGGATTGACACGCGAATGTGGTTTGCATGAAGATCGCTTGTCTGGATTATAAAGACATAAAAACGTCAAAGTACTAAAAGATAAATTCACCAAAGCTTGCTCCACTCGCGGGGCAAGCTTTGGTGAAAAATTCTTTTGATTTTGACTTAGATATGCCACATTTGATGCATAGGAAGATTAACCTCTTTCTCCGCGACCAGATTGCTCTGAGCAGAATTGTTTTGTTTAGACAGATACTGGTTAACCATCTCCCTGCTCAGGTGAGGGGCGAATAATTCAATAAAACAATACATATAATTACGCATTAACAAGTTTTTATTGAAGGCAAGCCAGGTGGTGCAACGAGGCAATAAAAATTTAGTGGAATAGCCGATCAAATCATTGTCTAGCTTAGGATCAAACGCCATCTCCGCCACAATGCCTATTCCGATATTTTTTCTGACATAGGTTTTTATCACATCCGCATCGCGAGCGGTAAAAACAATATTCGCTTTAAGGTTTTCGGCTTGCATGGCTTTTACCAGACCTGAGTCGCCGCTGCTTGGTTCTTTGTAGGTGACGATGGGATATTTTGCGATATCTCGCATTGTCAGTTTTGTCAGGTTGCCAAGCTGATGTTCTTGCGGAAACAACACCATTCGGTCCCATTCGTAACAAGGGATTTTTATGATATCGGGATGCAGTGTCTGATTATCGGAAGCGATCGCAAAATCAATCTTTTGCTCTAGCAATAATTGCACTATGTGATCAACCGAAGCATGTTGGATATCGATAGTTAAATTTTTGTAGCGTTGATGAAAACGGGTAAGCACTGTGGGTAAAACATATTTCGCTTGAGTTTGAGTCGTCGCCAGACGAAAAGTTCCATGTTCGACCTGGTTTTTATTATCGGATAAACGTTTAATATTCTCGACTTCCTGCAGTGCTTTACGGGCATGCTGAACGACTTGCTCTCCGGTAGCGGTTAGTCCAACAAGCTGTTTTCCGCTACGTTTAAATATGCGTAAATCAAGTTCTTCTTCAAGCAACTTTAATTGTTTACTGATACCTGGCTGTGAGGTATAAATCTTTTCAGCAGCGGTAGTAATGTTGAAACTGTTTTCAACAATTGCCAGTAAATATTTGAGCTGTTGTAGTTTCATCAGTGTTAGTCATTATCCTGGAGATTTTATCAAGTTTGGAAATCGAGTCATCGGTTTAGAACCCAATCAGCTTATAGTAATGTAGCACTAGCTCTAAACAATAGCTATTCCAATTGGTTATTATGCAAGAAGCAATGTCTATTTCTAATTAACCGATTAAAATGTTCTGATAACTAGTAACAGGCTCTATGCCATTAGCTTGGCTTAGAAAGTTGATAACAGGCATTTGGAATGAACAAAACTCACATTAGCTCAGAGATAATCCAGCGAACAACAGCGACTAAAATTCAGTTGATCGGACAAGGGCGACGCGGCGGTTTTAATCATCAAGCGGTGCAAAATTCAGGCAAGGTTTTTCTGGTAGGGGCTGGTCCAGGCGATCCGGAGTTATTAACGCTTAAAGCGTACCGATTACTGCAATCTGCAGATGTTGTGCTTTATGATTCATTGATTAGTCACGATATTTTGGATTTAATTGGTTCGCAGGCAAGACTCATTCATGTAGGAAAAAGAGCTAACTGCCATATTGCCAGCCAGTCTCAAATAAATAGCCAACTGGTTGAGCATGCTCGAAAGGGATTGATGGTTGTTCGATTGAAAGGCGGGGACCCTTTTATATTTGGCCGTGGCGGAGAAGAATTACAAGCACTGGCAAAACACCAGATTGACTATGAAGTCGTTCCCGGCATTACTGCTGCATCCGGATGCGCCAGCTATGCGGGTATACCATTAACTCATCGGGATTTTGCCCAGTCA
>CAZOBX010000365.1:0-4769 GCA_964578045.1 uncultured Kangiella sp.
CCAGCAACAGTTTTTGATTGGTGTGACGGGACATTCAATTAGCCAGTTGGGAGAGTTAAACCAGCCGGAAGTGAAACCCGGAAGCCTCCGTGATAAAGAAAAAAACAGCAATAATATTAGACCCAATGAGTTTGATGTTAATACTTTGCCATTCGGAAAAATCATTTCTCAGTTGATCAAAAGCCCGGTCAAGAATTCTTCCAAAAACATTCTATCGCATCCATCAGCTGCCCAACCAAGAGACACCGTAAAATGAAGTCAATGGGTTTTCTGTTGGCGATTATTGCTTCGCTGGTATTACAATTACTTTTCTCTCAGACCGTATTGGCAGAAACCGGTATTCCCATTTTATCGGTAGAAACAAACGAGTCGGGAAACCAGGAATACAGCATTACCTTGCAGGTTCTTGGCTTGATGACTTTGCTAACTTTTATTCCGGCGATAGTCATGATGATGACTTCATTTATTCGAGTGACCGTAGTATTTGCGATCTTACGTCAGGCACTTGGCATGCAGCAAACGCCGTCCAATCAGATTTTAATCGGTCTCAGTCTGTTCTTGAGTTTTTTTATTATGTCACCGGTGATCGAGCAAGTTAATCAGCAAGCGATCCAGCCGTATCTGGAGGAGTCAATCACTTCAATTCAGGCATTAGAAAAAGCCCAGCAGCCGTTCTCTGATTTTATGTTTGGCCAGATCAGGGAGTCGGACCTTATTTTATTTATGGATCTCTCCAATACGCCGGCGTTAGATGAAGGAGAAATGCCGCCATTTAAAGTGCTAGTGCCTGCGTTTATTATCAGTGAATTAAAGACCGCTTTTCAGATCGGGTTTTTACTATTTATTCCTTTTCTGATTATTGATTTAGTTATTGCCAGTATTTTGATGGCAATGGGTATGATGATGTTATCACCTTTGATTATTTCGTTGCCTTTTAAAATTATGTTGTTTGTTCTAATAGATGGCTGGGCGCTAGTGGTAGGCACTTTAGCCAATAGTTTTACATAAAAATAGATGAGAATATATTTCGTAATTTAGAACTTAGAACTTAGAACTTAGAACCGAAATTAATGTTATTAACAGAGAAAACCCATGTCACCTGAAATTGTGGTCGAAGTATTTAGAGGCGCATTGTACATTATAATTATGCTGGTATCGGCGATTGTAGTTCCGGGATTAATTGTCGGACTGATCGTTGCAATTTTTCAGGCAGCGACCAGTATCAATGAACAAACGCTTTCTTTTTTACCTCGATTGTTAATGACTCTAACGGCCATGATGTTTTTGGCAAACTGGATTTTTGCGACTTTGATTGGGTTTGCAACCGAGCTCTATTTGTCTATCCCTGAGTTGATTGGTTAAAGAAGTGGTCATTGAAGCCGAACAAATATTATCCACCATGGCATTGTATATCTTGCCCTTTGCGCGATTGTCTGGTTTTTTAATGACACTCAGTGTGATTGGCTCAAGAAATATTCCAGCCCGATTTAGGATGTTGCTCGCGCTTTCGATCACTTTCTTGGTGGTGCCGGTGATTCCAGCTTACCCCGCGGTTAGCCTATTTAGTTTACAGAGTTTTTTGTTAATCATTGAACAGAGTATGATTGGTATTGTGCTCGGATTTGTTTCTCGATTAATGCTGGAAACATTTGTGATCGGCGCGCAAGTTGTCGCTATGCAATCGGGTCTTGGTTTTGCTTCTCTGGTTGATCCGGCTAACGGTAATAGCGTACCAGCATTAGGACAATTTTTTCTGATGTTAACCACATTATTATTTATTTCAGTTGACGGCCACTTAGTCATGATTCGACTGGTAGTCGAGAGTTTTACCTCCTTCCCTATCGGTACGTCACAAGATATCAGTGAAATGTTTATTCAACTGGTCAGTTGGGCCAAGTGGGTTTTTGCCGCGGCGCTGATAATGGCATTGGTTTCCATTGCATCACTATTGATAGTTAATATCTCCTTTGGGGTAATGACCAGAGCGGCACCACAAATAAATGTGTTTGCAGTTGGTTTTCCGTTAACCATGGTTACGGGTTTAATTTTAGTGTGGTTGACTCTCGCATTTTTTCTACCGCATTTCGAAGCGCAAATGACTCGCGCCAGTAGTTTAATTTGCGATATGATTCAATTACAGTGTTAGCACTATGCAGCAACCAACCACTGACATAATTCATCCGAAAGCGTTGCACTGGAGTATTTATGGCTGATAGCGACGCAGGTGAACGCGATGAAGCTGCGACACCCAAACGGTTAAAGGATGCCAGAGAAAAAGGCCAGATAGCCCGTTCCAAAGAGTTGACCACTGCCTTTATTTTAATGGCAGCGGCTACTGCCTTGTACAGTTTTTCCTCATCGATTGGGGCCGATCTGGCTTTAATTGCCAAACGGGCTTTTTCTCCTGACCGAAGAAATATTTTTAATGTTAATCAAATGCCAGCAGCATTAGGCGAATTGGTTACTGAAGCTGCCATAGCCGTGGCGCCTTTTTTTATTGTGTTATTTGTGATTGGTTTATTGTCGCCAATGCTGCTGGGCGGAATATCTTTTAGCACTAAAGCGTTAGCGCCAAAGGCTAACCGAATGTCATTTGCTAAAGGCCTTAAACGAATGTTTGGTCTTCATGCATTGATCGAGCTGATTAAAGCTTTGGCAAAAATATCGGTGGTTTTTGTGGTCGGATATTTTGTCATCAGTAATGCCTTTCCTTCTCTGGTTAAATTAGGTAACGGCAATGTCGAGTCAGGTATTAGTCAAGCAATGGACATTGTCAGCCGAAGTTTCTTTTTATTGTCTCTTGCATTGATTTTAATTGCATTAATTGATGTGCCCTATCAAATCTGGAATCATGCCAAAGAGCTCAAAATGTCTAAGCAGGAAATAAAAGATGAATATAAAGAAACCGAAGGCAAGCCCGAAGTTAAAGGCAAAATAAAACAAAAACAGCGAGAGTTATCTCAGCAAAGAATGATGCAAGCGGTTCCCGAAGCAGACGTCGTAGTGACCAATCCAGAACACTATGCTGTAGCACTAAAATATGATGTGATGAAACCCGGCGCGCCAGTCGTGGTAGCCAAAGGTCTTGATATCATCGCACTACAAATCAAAAAGGTCGCATTAGCTAATGACGTGTATATTCTTGAGTTACCTCCCTTGGCGCGAGCTCTCTATCACACCACTGAAATCGATGATGAAGTGCCTCACGGACTTTATATGTCGGTGGCCAAAGTTTTAGCTTTCGTATTTCAGCTTAGAAGTTATGATCGAGGTAACGGGCAGCGACCCGACAAACTGGCAAAGGTCGAGATACCGGATGAATTTAGCTATTAGAGTCAGAATGAAGATAACAGGATATTTCATAACCCTAGTCGTTAACTTGTTCTTTACCAGTCAATATCAGTAACAATGTATCTTTATTTCTTATTGCAGCCCAAATAGTATCCACAAGTGATAATTTTCTACTAAGATTGTATTATCCTAGATTAATCAGTAGAAACACGAGAAATAGCACCAGCCCACAGCGCGCCTAGCTATGCGAGAAATTGACTCATCACCGACAAGGTGACCACGCCAATTTTCTATGCTATGCACACCGAGGTCTAGCACTCTTTCCACGATTCCAACTGAATAATCTAGGATTATTGGCAGTCATTAATCGGTAAAGGCAAATACTCTAATGGACAAAGATGCACTGTTTGCAAAACAACCTATCTTTGATGCAGACAATAACCTATTTGGCTACGAGATTTTGTACCGCAATACGCAACAAAATCAGGCATTCATCGATGATGGGGTTCGCGCCACTATGGAGTTAATGATTAACTATTGTAGCGGTTTGATTGATGAGGCGATTGGACCTTACGTTAAAATATTTGTTAATCTTAACCGAGAATTAATTATGTCTGATCGCATTTTTGCGATCCCTCCGGAACGATTGGTTTTCGAGGTATTGGAAGATACCGTTGTTGACGTTGATCTGTTGGTAAAAGTCTCAGAATTGAAGAATAAAGGCTATTCCTTTGCTCTTGGCGAATATAAATTCGCCCCTCATTTTGACCAACTCATCTCTTTACTTGACTATATCAAGCTTGATACTGTTAACTTGACCAGCGATGCAATTGTTGAAAAATACAATCAACTCAATCGCAAGTTTGATTCTTTAGGTTCGCGATTGCCTGTCTTTATTGCGGAAAAAGTCGAGACCGAAGAAATTCACCAGATTTGCAAAAAATTGGGATTTTCTTTGTTTCAAGGATATTTTCTAGCCTGCCCGAAAATGGTTTTTGGTAAGAAATTAGAGGCCAGTAGCCAAAATGCACTACGATTGGTTAGTGCCCTGCAGCAACCGGATATCACCATTAATGAGGTAGCCCGATTAGTAAGCCAAGATGTTCGTCAAAGCTATTTAATTCTCAAAATTGTCAACAGTCCCATTTGTCATTTTCCACGAAAAATTGAGAGTATACATGACGGTATTACGTTTCTCGGATTAAAACAAATCAAACAGTGGGTTATGGTATTTGCATTAACAGGAAACTCTGAAGTGCCGCTTGAACTTTTTAGGATGTTATTTGAACGTGCAAAAACCTGTGAGATTTTTGCCTCCGAAAAACAGATTGCGGAAGCAGATGTTAGTTTTACAGCCGGTCTTTTTTCCGGGCTAGATTTAGTACTAGGGGCTGAAAAAAATTGGTTGTTAACACAGCTGGCGCTTTCTCAGGAAGTCGTTAGCGGAATTGCCGATGAAGATCCCCTGAGCCAGAGAA
>CAZOBX010000366.1:0-4731 GCA_964578045.1 uncultured Kangiella sp.
GTATACGGTAAAGACTTGACAACAATAATAGGTCATTTTTATCTTTAGCTAAAATCACCGCACTATTGGCAAAAGAGATCGCTTTTTCGGACTCTCCGGTTAAATGATATAAACGAGAATACTGAAAACCAATTTCAGCTCTAAGATTAAATTCATGTTTGCGTTGTAGTATAGCAACCTTATCAAGTAGAGTTTTAGCTGATTGGAACTGAACATTTTCAATTCTAAGCTTGGTCATATTGAGTAGAGCAATTGCTTGCTGGCGTACAGAGTTTTTTAAATCGATAGACTGCATGATTTTTTTTTGATAATAATCTTCCTTATCAATATTACCACTATGGCTATAAGCAAGGGCTAGCTCTTCATAGATATGGGTGATATTATCGAATACACGGTGATCAAAATTGGCTTGTTTTGTGTAGTCCAAAAATGAAGCCAGTGACTTTTCGTAGTAAAAAACAGATTCTTGGTAGCTCTCTAACTTTGAATAGATCAAGCCAATGTTATTAAGCGTTGTGCCAATCGCGTATTTATCACCTAGCTCAAATTTTATCGTAAGGCTTTTTTTGTAGTTGATAAGTGATTTTGTAAATGCGCTAAATTTAGACTCGATAAGTCCCACATCATTATAACTTTTACTCATCCACAATAGATTATTTTCTATTTTTGCGATTGAAAGACCTTGATAAAAGTGTAATTTTGCTTGTTCAAAATCCTCTGTGAAATAGTATAATTTCCCCTTTTTACGATTCCAGAGATAGGCTATCTCCGGGGTCACTAAATACAAAGGATGCTGTGCAGCTTTGTTAAGGTAGAGTGCTTCCTGATCGTGCAAACCTAAAACATGATAAATGTCCACTAATGATAGGTAAAGGTAGATAGTTTCAACACTCTCTTGGTTTAATTGGCTGATCTGCAATTGTTGTTTGCAGTTGCTTAAAGCCTCTTGATAATCGCCAGTTTTAAGTGATAAATGGCAAGTTTGGAGAAGTTTTAATTTTTTCAGTTGGTTCGCAGCTGCAGAAAAATTTATAAAAATTAATGGAATAATTAAACTTACAAGTATTTTCATAATCACAAAAGTTTCACACCAGAAGTAGATATTTTTAGCTGCCGAATAAACCGACAATTCAACCTATTGAAATACGAAATAATACTCTAATCTAAAATTAAAACCAAGCCGTAGTTTCTCAGGCTGTGCCATTAAATTAATAAGAGCATAGGGTCCCCCACATCAGAGGTAAAAGGTAATCGATGAGTTACATGCAGTGATGGGCTGGCCGTTCGGTAAAAATAACCTTCATAACGTCCCGCTGAGTCTCGATAAATTCCCATTGAAAAAAGCGTTATCGGGTTTTACTTTCGCCAGCTGCAAACTTACTAGCGGAAGTTGTTTTTTAAAATGATCTTAAAAGCGCGAGCTCGAATGATACCAAAGGATGTATCATCTTCGATCAAGTTGTCAGTGAATAAATCCAAGATTTCAGGGACTTTATCCGCTTTGTAGCTCGCGCCTTGATCATAGAAAGTTTTGTAATTGACGAGGAATGCTTGTGCCAAACAATCATTGGCTATTTGAAGTCGAGTCACAATAAAGCAGGTTAAATAGATCAGTGTTTTTTCCTGCCTGAGCTCTCGCAATCGATTGATATCATATTGTTGGCACTTATCGTAGCTATCCGGTCATTGGGCCTTTTTGTTCGGCTTTTAGCAAAACACCAAATTATCTGTCTTCAACTTCTTAAGTCCCCTTTATCCTAACAAACAAAACAAGATTTCAAATGGTACAGTATTCTACTTAAAACTTAGCCTTCAGAAATTAGAACTGCATTTCCGGCACTTCTTCAGGAACGACTAACTCACCTTCCGTTAGGCTAATAATCTCCTCAATCGAAACACCGGGAGCACGTTCCAACAAATGGAATCTGCCATTTTTTATTTCAATAAATGCTAAATCCGTCAGTACTAGTTTAATACATCCTTTACCTGTAAGTGGCAGCGTGCAATCAGCTAGCAATTTTGACTGACCGTGTTTTGACGCATGAGTCATCGTTACGATAATATTATCGGCACCAGCCACTAAATCCATCGCGCCACCCATTCCTTTGATTAATTTTCCGGGGATCATATAGGAAGCAATATTACCGTTAGCATCGACTTCAAAAGCCCCTAGTACAGTCAAGTCCACATGACCACCACGGATCATGGCAAAGGATTCAGCAGAATCGAAAATGGATGCCCCGGTTGCCATGGTGACGGTTTGTTTACCGGCATTAATTAAGTCAGCATCAATTTCTTCTTCGGTAGGAAATGGCCCCATACCTAACAATCCATTTTCAGACTGCAACATCACTTCCGTACCGTCGGGAATAAAGTTGGCTACTAAAGTCGGAATACCAATGCCAAGATTGACATAATAGCCATCTTGTAATTCTTGAGCCACGCGCTGTGCGATTTGATCTCTGGTTAAGGCCATAATTATTCTCCTGTTGCCGAAGTTGTTTGTAGCGGCCGGACGGTGCGTTGTTCGATGCGTTTTTCAAAAGTGCCTTGAATAAGACGATTCACGTAAATCCCCGGTGTATGGATTTCATCGGGATTAAGCTCCCCTGGCTCAACAATTTCTTCAACTTCAACCACGGTAATTTTTCCTGCAGTCGCCGCCAAGGGATTAAAATTACGGGCTGTCTGTCGGAATATCAAATTGCCGTATCGATCCGCCTTCCATGCTTTGACGATGGCAAAATCACCGGTAATCGATTCTTCAAGGATATAGTCACGACCATTAAACTGGCGTTCTTCTTTACCTTCAGCCACCGGCGTACCAAAGCCTGTGGCAGTATAAAAAGCAGGGATCCCAGCGCCGCCGGCACGCATTTTTTCGGCTAGAGTGCCTTGAGGTGTTAATTCAACCTCTAATTCACCTGCCATCATTTGCCTTTCAAATTCGGCGTTTTCACCCACATAAGACGCGACTATTTTTTTGATTTGGCGATCAGGCAATAGAATTCCCAAACCAAAATCATCAACCCCGCAGTTATTTGACACGATGGTTAGTCCCTTGGTTTGTTTGCGTTTAATTTCTGCAATCAGGTTTTCTGGAATGCCGCACAAACCAAAACCGCCGGCGATAACTGTCATGTTATCTTCTAGACCCGCCATGGCTTCTGCATAGCTGGCCACTACTTTATCAAATCCGCTCATCGTATTATCAACCTTTGTTTGGATAAAAATCTGAATCGTTAAGTTTAGTCGAACTCAAGCATGCTACAGCTTGTTATATTTATCAATTTTAAATATTGGAATAATTGATTTATAATATAAATATATAAACCTTCTCATAACTCGTCCTAAACAACATGCAAACAAACATCAGTATTAAACAAATTCGTGCCTTTGTCGCCGTTGCTCAGGTCAAAAGCTTTGCAGAAGCCTGTGAAATGGTACATTTATCTCAACCGGCGCTCAGCATCACAATTAAAAACCTGGAGCAGACAGTCGGCGGACAATTGCTTGCCCGGACTACTCGAACACTTTCTTTAACGCCAGAAGGAATGATATTCCTACCGACCGCCAAGCGATTACTTGCCGATTTTGATAGCGCATTTAGCGAACTTCATGAACTATTTTCACTCAAGCGAGGCAATCTGTCCTTGGCAGCCATGCCATCTTTTGCCAGTACTCATTTACCTCAGCATATTATGTCGTTTCGCCAACAACATAAGCAAATCAATATCAAAATACACGATATTATCGCTGAAGATGCGGTTTCGATGGTTCGTGCCGGTAAAGTCGAATTCGCATTAAGTTTTGACCCGGACGATTCAGACGATCTTTGTTTTGAACCACTTTTTTCCGATCAGTTTGTAGCGACCTTTCCCTCTGCTCACCCGCTATTGAAAAAGAAGAGTTTAAGCTGGAAATCTTTAGCAGAGCATCCCTTTATTGCGCTGCAAAGACCTTCAAGTATTCGACATCTAATGGATAAGACCTTGGCGGAACAGGAAATATTTTTGGATGTGGTATTCGAAACTAACCAACTAGCGACAGTTGTACAAATGGTAGCTTCGGGATTGGGTGTAAGCGCAGTGCCTTCGCTCTACAAAGAGCAAATGCGGGCACTTAAGCTGGAATACCGCGAATTAGTTTCACCCGCCATCAGTCGCCGTGTCGGAATAATCACACGACGACGTTATCCTTTGTCTCAAGCCGCTAAGGCATTTATTGCTATCGTTCGAAAATACTATTCGTGATGACTATTTATCAAAATGAATCACCGAACGTATACTTTTACCTTGATGCATTAAATCAAAGGCTTCGTTGATCTGCTCTAATCCCATGGTGTGAGTAATAAAGTCATCCAGTTTAAATTCGCCTTGCAGGTAACGCTCAACGATACCTGGCAATTCAGTGCGGCCTTTAACCCCGCCAAAAGCAGTTCCTCGCCAAACTCGACCCGTTACCAATTGAAAAGGTCTGGTGGAAATTTCCTGGCCGGCACCGGCGACTCCTATAATCACAGACTCACCCCAACCTTTGTGACAACATTCTAACGCTGAGCGCATCACGTCGACATTACCAATACATTCAAAGGAGTAATCTACCCCGCCATCGGTCATTTCAACAATCACATCCTGGATCGGTTTATCCTGGTCATTGGGATTAATGTAGTCAGTAGCACCCAGTTTTTTCGCCAGTTCAAATTTGCTTTCATTAATATCAATAACAATA
>CAZOBX010000367.1:0-4718 GCA_964578045.1 uncultured Kangiella sp.
AACTGGATTTAGAATTCCTGCAAAACCTGAAATTCTGATTCAATTAGAGAGTATCAGACTCGAATCCGAAGATCCGCTAATCCAAATGGCCGATATAATTGCAACGGATATCGGGTTATCCGCTTCTATTTTAAAAATAATTAATTCTCCTTTTTATGGTATGAAGCGGATGATTTCGGATATTAAACAAACTGTGATGTTGCTAGGTTTCGAAACCACAAAAACGCTAATACTGAGCCATTCGATCAAAAGCTGTTTTTTAGACAAATCCTGTATCTCTCTGGGACGCTTTTGGGAAACAGTAACTGATATTGCAAATGCCATGGTGTTTTTGGGGGAGAACGTTAAGCATAGAATTTCACCAGAAAATCTCTATGCAGTTGGGTTATTTCACGATTGCGGCATACCGGCAATGTCTATTAAATATTCAGATTATGTAGAGACGCTAAGTATTGCGAATAAGGATAGGGCTCAAAAACTCAAAGAACTTGAGAATTTTCGATATCAGACCAATCACACCGTCGTTGGTTATTATATTGCGAATGGTTGGAATCTGCCTAAAGACATTTGCAATACCATACTTCATCACCATGACTTAGATTTAATACACATTACTGATGAACTGGAACGATTGATGTTTGCCACATTAAAGACGGCAGAAAATATGGTTCATTTTGATCGTGAGGGAGTAGATTCTGACGATTGGAGTATTATCAAGGAGCCGGTTTTCGATGTCATAGGTATTCATGAGCATGACTTTCTAAATATCTATGAAGACTATATCGACATTGCTCATAACCACTGATAGAAATCATTTAATTATAGATGGACAGAAAAGCCTGCACTATTTTCAAATAGTTTGCTTACCAAAGCGCAGTGAATAATGACGAAATAATCGCTCATTGCTAAATCAAAATCTGATACGAGTGCTATGACGACTCAGTTAATTTAGTCGCAGCCTCGGTCTCACTAGCCAAACCTCTGACAATCGAACTTAAATACTCCAGACCATCTCTAAATCCTTGCAGGTTTTTGCCATATTTAGAGTTACACTGGATCCCTTGAAAAGAGGCCACCAAAAAACTCGCTGTTTTTTTGGCATCCACATCAGGTTTTATGTTGCCTTGTTCAATGCCTTTTATTAGCAGGTCTTCAAGCTGAGCCGTCCATTCATCAAAAATCTTATTGATCCGAATTCTAAACCCTTCGTCTTCAAAGGACATTTCAGACCCTAGATTAGTTAACGGGCAGCCTATTTCTACGTCACTCTCACAGATAGTATTGCCCATACATTCAAATGAAGAGGCAATAACTTCCAAAGGTAACCCTTCTCCAGCGAGTATTTCGCCCCAGAACTGATCAAACATTTTATAGAATAATTCATCAACTACCGCATAACCAAGAGCTTGTTTATTCGGGAAATGGTGGTAAATCGCCCCTTTGGTCAACCCAGTTTTTTCTGCGATTTCATCCACGCGCATGCCTTTAAATCCATGTTGATGGATCAGATCGCCAGCCATCTCCAGGATTTGCTGACGAGTCTGTTCGGGGTTCTTTTTACGTACCATTTGGTTACTTCTCGAAATAATGGTGTCGAGGTACTAGTTTATGGGATACCCGGCTAACTGGCAAGGTATCCCATGAGCCGCACGACAGAATTTTAGTAATTAGCGGATCCTTTTCAGGCTGTTACGGTTGAAGCTAGAGTCCTCTAAACCGACTTTAAATTGATAGTCAGACCATTGTAATATCGTTGATTTGTCGCTTTGGTGATTAACCATCGACATCTTATGTGAGCGCCAGTACTGACCCAAATAGAGTTGATAGTCTTCATAAATCAATGTTTTCAAGCTGGCTCCCTTACGGTCAAAAAACTCGGTTTTAAGCACTCGATATTCAGCCTGGTCGATCCAGGAAACCAAACGCTTATAACCGGAATGTTTGTAAGTAGGGTAATATTCCAGTACAAAGGTTTTCATGCCATTCAGGGTTTCATCCCGTAAATACTTGTATTGGTATTTACCCACTTCAAAAGAACTCAAATCTTCAAACGCAAATTCGCTGCCCATAAATGGACCTGATTTATTCGCTGATGATATTCGTTTTACCCGCTTAAGTGCTGGTAGATAAAGCCATTGGTCGTCAGCAGAAACAATATGCGAGTAAGATAAAAAAGCAGTTCCTTTCACATCTCTCGGACTATCAAAAATGGTGAGACTTTTATCGCCATTATCCTCACCGCTGGTTTCTTTAGATAATAGGCGGATCTCACGGGTACTACTTTCTCCTTGTTTATTGCTTAAAATCATCTGCATATTGGCAGTCGAATCTTGCCAACCTAAATCCCGTTTATCCGATTCTACGGCTATTGCCAGGCCTTTCTCTTCTGCCGTTTGAGCAAAACCATTAATTGGCAGTATCAGTAGCAAGGCGGTTAGTGACTTGTACATCTTTTATCTCCTTTTCAAAAGTAATTAATATTGCAGGTAGTAATAAGAAATCGGTGATCAGCGCCACCGCAATGGTAATAGCCGTCATAATGCCCATATCAGCATTCATGCTAAAGGTTGAAAATGACAATACGCTAAATCCGGCAACCAACACGATGGTAGTCACGACTAACGCTTTGCCGACATTGGCAAAAGCATAGCGAACAGCTTCGGTAGGGTTAAGGCCTTTTTCCCGTCGGGCGCGCAAGTATTTACTTAAAAAATGCACCGTATCATCAACCACTATGCCTATAGTCATGCCGGCGACAATCGCCAGTGACATACCAACCTGCGAAACAAACAATGCCCAGATGCCAAAGGCGATAACAGCCGGGACTAAATTGGGTACCAGTGAAATCAATCCTATTTTTGGTGAACGCAATGCGAATACTAGCAATAACGAGATCAATACTAACGCCACCGCCGTTCCGCCTAACATACTAACCACATTTCTTTCGCCGATGTGAGCAAACATTAATGACGGACTCGCTGCATAAAAGGAATATTCGCCGCCATTAACCACTAACCAGGCACCTAACTTATTTTCTAATTCAATGGTTTCTTTGGTGGACAAGTTTTTTGCGGTAACTATCACCCGAGTGGACGATTTATTCACGTTAATCTGATTATTTAGATCTAACCCATAAGGCAAAGACATTTCGTATAACAATAAATACTGTGCGGCTAAATCACGCCGTTCAGGTAATTTATATTGGGATTGATCATCACCGTGCATATTTTTGTTGAGGCGAGACATAATATCGGTGAAGGTATTTACATGGATCACTTCCGGTTGCTTCTGCGCCATTTCTGAAAATTCTTCAACCAGTTTAAGAAACGCCGGTTCGCTAACTGCCCCTTCCTCACCGGCTTGTAAAGAAAATTCCAAAGTATATAAGCCGGTCAGATTCTCAAGAATAAAATCAGTATCCTGTCTAAACTCAGTCGACTTATCAAAGTACTGAACCCACTCGTCATTAAGCTCGTTGCGCGGTAACAATGCCAGCGCAGCCAAAGTGATTAGGCTCATACCCCACAATAAACTTTTACGATTGTTAATCACAAAATTAGCCATCGGTTGCATCGCCAGTTGTTCCTGGGTGTTTGAATCAGTCACTATTTTTTGCTTAAAGGGTAGCGCCAATACAATTGCGGGCAATAAAGTTACTGAAAAAATAAAGGCTGCCGTGACTCCCATCGAAACGATATTTCCTAAATCGTGAAATGGTGGCACTTCACTAAAATTCATGCTCAAAAAACCGATCACTGTAGTTAAACTGGTTAGAAATATTGGTTGTAGATTGACCCGAATACTTTCCCTCATGGCGTCAAATTTATTTGCGCCCTGACGATAGTTTTGCAGGAAGGCAACCAGGATATGCACTGCATCGGCGACCGCCATGGTCAGAATAATAGTCGGAGCCGACGCAGAAGGCGGAGTCAATTTAATGCCAAGCCATCCGGTTAATCCCATCGCTGTCATAATCGACGCAATGATCATCACTAATGTCGCAATAGTTGCGCCAAAGCTGCGCAGTAAAATCCCAAGAGTGACCAAAACGACCATAAACATCAGCGGTACAATCGTCGCCATATCCTGCTGTGACGAACTTTGAAATGCTTCGTTGAGCATAATAAAGCCACTCATATAAATATCCAGATGCGGATATCGTTGTTCCAGCTGAGCACTTAATTCGCGAGCAAAATTTGCTACTCTGACATTTTCATCTTGCTCGACACCGGGCAATTTGACCGTGATATTAACCGCAGCAACATGACCCGATGTTGAAACCAGACGATTAACCAACAAAGGATCGTGAAGAGCGACACTTTTAATATAATCGATTTCTGTCGGGTTAAGCGCCAGCTCTTCTGAGACCAAATCGGCAACTAACAAGTCGTCTTCAAAGGCACGAGTATGTTGATAATTGGTGATTGAATCTACCCGAGTCGAAAAAGGCGTTTGCCAGCTCTCAGTGGTTAACCATTGAATGGCGTTTAATGTTTCTTTAGTAAAAACACCACCTTGTTTCGGTTTTAAAACGATTAAAACGTTATCTGATTTTTCATAGGTGGCTTGCAATTTTTCATAGGCTTCGAGTTGCTCGTTTCCTTTATCAAAAAATACTCTGTAGTCTGTAGTAAAACCTAAATTTTTGCCGCCATATCCAGCGGCTCCGATGATTGCAATGCTGACCAATAGCAATAACCATCGAAATCGGATCACTT
>CAZOBX010000368.1:0-4687 GCA_964578045.1 uncultured Kangiella sp.
GTGTTACGACAAAGTTCCTTGGTAATTAGTCCGCCAGTTTCCCTTGGTAATGACAACACTACACATAACCTTATATGTTTTTTGCTTTTTCTCTCGAAACGGTTACTTCGTTTGCTTTTTTGTTATACCAAAAACCTACCTTCACCAAGAATAAATAACCCCAGCTCGGGTTAAGAAAAGCCATCCAGTACAACTATTTTAGCGGCTCTCTGCGTTAAGTTCGCTTCTAATAGCTAGCTATTAGTACGCAAACTCGCCTTGATATCCACAAAACTACTCGCATTGGATAGATTTTAACCATCTGAATTGTATCAAGTTATCTTGTAGCCATTGTATAACAGGGTATACAACAAAACGCTTCGGTTTCCCTTATCCCGAGTTCAGGTTAAATAGATCAGGAGAGCGGAAACTTTATAATCGTATTATCAGTGGCTTTTTTAGTCCCAGGGTTAAGGGAGAGTGCTATCTTAAACAAGGACCTTGTCGGCAGAAGGACAGAAGCTAATATTTCTTGAGCAAAACCAATGGCCAAATCTTGTTGAATGGTACCAAAACATTCTTCTTCAGTTAGATCGCAACCGGGTGCGCCATTGGCCAGCCATTTGCAGATAGACTCAACCGATCGTTCAGCCTTTGCCTGATTCATACTATTTATTTTAGACATTAACTCACTCCCTTAATTCCCGGTTTATTAGTGACTATTTTTCTCAGGCTTTAATTCCTAATACTCGTTTCGTGTTTGTTTATCTGTTGGCATTTGATAGCCACCGCAACGCCGGCATAAACGCAATAAGAAAATTTCTTGTGTTGGTCAAACTCGTAACCGGCAAGCTGACAACCTTTTTCAATGAATTCGAAATCAATATCCATTAATAAACACTCGTTAGTAATGATTGAACGAATTTTCTCGAATGTCTGCATTAAGCTTTCCCTGAATTGACACCCTTCATTCTTTGTTAGTGACGACATATATCAATACAAAATGGATCGAGTGAGACGCTTTATCGGCCCATTTTGGATGCCTGGTGCAAAAGAATCTCATCGATTGGTCATTTTAAGCCAAATTATAGCATATTGATACTATTATGATAGCGATAACGTTACCCATGATACTGATATGGCCTGATACCATACCAAATATGAACGTAAAAGATATTCGAAGACTAAATGTGCTGGCTCTGATAAAAGAGCTTGGCAGCCAAAAGGTGCTGGGAGAATTAACCGATACACCGGCTAGTTATATCAGTCAGGTTAAAAATCATACTCGCACACTTGGCGATGCGGTCGCCTATCGCATGGAAGCTCGCTTAAAAAAGCCTGCTGGATGGTTAGATGTGGCTCATCAGGTACAGCAACCAGGTACTCGGTATTTTGTTTCCCGATCTTTTATACCATTACTGGAAGTTGATCAGGTCTGGCCTTTTTTAGCTTCAAAGAGGGGCTCACTAAGCGGCTCGACAACCATCGATATTGTTCATCGTGATAGCACCGACAGCACTCTTGGAGATAGAACCTTTTGTGTGACTTCCCTAAACGATGCACTGCGAGGAGTGATACCCGGCTCACTCTTAATTGTTGATCCCGATATCAAACCGGGACCATCTCAACCCTCAATTTGGGATCTGGACGGCGAACTGAACTTCTCTGTTGGGCACTATGTTAAGAACGGTGTGGTAGAGCAACTCAAATATGACAATCCTGACTACCAGACAGTTCGCCTTGGCAGCTCTGCAAAACGAGTTGGTACGGTGATGATGGTAGTGACTGACTATCGGTAATAAATGTTGTATTTAACTCACTCTTTATTGTGATATCAATGCAATAACGGTGAAACAAAGTGCCCCTACAGGGAATGCGCAAAATCAGTCTGAATAGTTACAATAATTCCGGCCTTAAATGACTCTTCTTTTCTGCATATCAGAAAACAACAAAAACAATAGTAAACGTCTGGCCAAAGACACCTAGCATCTAAAAACCAGTCTATTAAACTCATACCAACATTCACCGTTGGACAATATCATGAAAAGAAGAACCAAAGAGCATTGCCACACCGTCTTTGCTTAGCCAAATCATTACCAGTAAATATCAATATAGCTTACCGTTAAACTGGCAAGAAACGATGTTTAAACAACACGGCATTGACTTAAATCGGAAAACCATGAGCGAATGGACGATGAAATCCAGTACCCTCTTTAAACCCATTATTGATTATCTGCATCAACAGCTCTTAAAACAACCAGCGATTCAGGCGGACGAAACCACCTTAAAAGTCATTCATGAGGATAAAGCTAAGTGTTATATGTGGGTGTATTGCTCAGGCCTTGATTCACCCAGACAAAATGATACTAAAAACATCGTGCTCTATGATTATCAACCGAGTCGAGCGAGCGGTGAAGCCCTTTGTGATAGGGAGAAAAAATTGGATGTTTAGTAATACGGCCAGTGGTGCCAATGCCAGTGCCATTCTTTATAGTTTAATCGAGACAGCTAAGGCAAACGGACTAACACCATTCAATTATCTGATGTTCTTACTGGAAGAATTACCGAAAAAACCAATTGATTTAAAATATCTGATGCCTTGGAGTGTTGATTTGGGACCGATTATTTAAAAAGCAACGTGTCTTTCGGCAGACGTGACCGTTGAATCCGAACTGCCTATTCGCGTAGCTACTATCAAACGAAATCTGTATAGGTTGCCAAAAACTTTCAAAACTATTCTTTAACTATTTGAAAAACAACATACATTTCACTTTGAGATTTTTGTATATGTTCACTAAATGTCGATTTTGCGGTTGCATTCGAAAAGTACTTGTGTGATATGTTAATATAAAAAAAATAATAGATTGGTTGAATTTAACCGCTCTTTTTGAAAGAGTATGACAACTATTTAAAGATCGAAATACAGAAATTATCAAGATATTTGCAAGCGCTGAATATAAAATGAATGAGTTGGGAGTGTATTTTGTCCTATACTATTCAAGTATTAACTGAATTGTGAATGAACTATGAAAGAGCTGATAAGAGAAAGTAAATCTTGCTGGGAAAGGGCCGCAAGAAAACTAACAGAAGGCTTTTGCTTGTTCACATTACTGATTATCTTGGGATGGGGATTGCTTGTACCGGTAAGTGCTGGTGAGAGTGAAGAAATAAACGAACTATTTAACATGACTATCGAAGAACTTTTGTCAATCAAAGTAGGTGTCACTAGGCGGGACATCAATTCACAGGATGTTTCCGTTTCTGTTTCAACGATTACAAATGAACAACTAATTCAGATGGGAACGGTGAACACCCTTGATCTTGAACGTGTATCACCAGGTCTAAATATACAGGCTGGTGCTTTTGCAGTAAGCAGCCTTCAAATTTCAATACGAGGTGTCGGTAATAATTTTTTTGATGGTAATGCCGTAGCGACGGTTGGCATGTACCTGGATCAAGTTTATCTGAATTCTGTCGTTGGTCACGGTCTGCATCTGTTTGACTTAAAGCGAGTAGAGGTTTTGCGAGGCCCTCAAGGTACCTTTTACGGGGGCAGTGCGACAGGTGGCGCCATTAACCTTATCGCTGAGAAACCCGTGACAGCCTTAATGCTAACGTCAATATGATTGTGGGTGGCTATGGGGAGCGCCGTTTTGAGGCGGGAGTTAGCCTGCCGATTTCGGATAATAGTGCCCTGCGTCTTTCGGTAATGAGCAATGTAATGGACGGCTACCGGCGCAACGTTTTTCTTGATAAAGAGGTAGCTGGGTACGATACCATCGCCGTGCGTTCAACCCTGATATGGGAGCCTGCTTGATGCTCGAGTCCAGTTGAACCTCGCTGCATTTTATAATGATTATCAGGATCAACAGGTATCTTCATTTATCGATACCACCATTGTTCTGCTTAACGTGGGCAAATCGGCAACCTATGGCTTGGAAGGGGAGTTCAAGTTTCAGGCGACTGAAGCATTCTACATGCAGCTCGGCATTGCATATTTAAAAGCCGAATTTACCAAATTTGGCGTGGAAGGAGTGGACCTGATCGGAAATGAATTGGAACAGAGTCCCAAATTAAGCTTTAATGGACTGGTTTCATACCAATGGCAGGTTATGGATGGGGTTGTTCGTGCCCAGGCTGATTATTTCTATAAAGGTGATCACTATATGGACATTTTCAATTCAGAATCATCTCGTCAGAATTCCTATGGTCTTTGGGGGGCCAAGGTCAGCTACGAGATCAATGATTTTTCTTTTTCCTTTTGGGGAAAAAATCTATCTGACGAAGAATATTTTACCAACTTCTTTGGGTCCAGGTTCCTTGGTGCGGAACAATTTAGTACCGGTGCTCCCAAGACTTACGGAATTGGTTTTTCCTATAACTATGAGTGACAACAGGAGAGAATTCAATGAATAAAAAAGCAGTGACCACTCAAATAACAACACGCGGTTATCGAAAATTTACTCTACGTTTTAATTTCGATAACTCCAGGCGTTGGTGATAATAGGGAGAGCGAAATGTCATCATACCAACTAGCGCAACTCAATATCGCTGAATTGAAATTTCCATTTGATATCGAACCTAAAGCAAAATATGATAAAATTGAACAATCACCAAGAAGCAGAACATAAATGAAAGATAAAACAACGTTATCTAAAGAGATGTTTTTGCAGCGTGCTCAAAGTGTTCATGGAGCAGTATACGATTA
>CAZOBX010000369.1:0-4673 GCA_964578045.1 uncultured Kangiella sp.
CAGGACTTTAACCTGCTAGATAAGTTGCCGGTAACGGCGTACTACATGACCCCTTATCTTATTCTTATTCAATTAGTACAATCAAGGTTTTCATCTCCTTTACCCTATCACTAGATTAACCAGTTGACAAATGCACTATTTTCCAATAACCGTTGAGCAATTCGACTACTTTTTGAAATCCTTTCCCTGTTTCATTTTTCACAAAATAGCCCGCAATATATTGCTCATAAGCAGAAACAATATCCTTATCAGTGTTCGAAGTTGTTAATACAAAAACAACCGCTTTACGTAATTTTTCGGACTCTCGAACCGCAACCAGAAATTCTATCCCATTCATTCGCGGCATGTTTAAGTCTAATAAAATAATATAGGGCTCTGGTACTTTATTGGCAAGTAATAAATCTAGCGCCTCTCGACCATCTTTCGCTCGAATAATAGTATTAGCAATGCACTGTTTGTCAAAACTTCTCTCGACGCTCATCGCAGCAACATCGTCATCTTCGACAAGCAGTAGAGTAACTTCCTTCGTTTGAAGCATGTTATTTTCCTTCGATAGCTAACGTTTCATCTAAATAATGGTTAATCAGAACCTTTTCACCGAGGGGCCATTCTATGATAATACTAGTTCCTCGTTTTCCATCAGATAAAATTTTCAATTCACCTTTGTAATGAGAAATAATGCGTTTGACCATTGCAAGCCCCATACCGCTACCTTCCACATCATCACGTGATTTTAGTGTTTGAAACATCTCAATGACTTTGTTGTGCATATTAGGAGGGATTCCGGGACCGTCATCAGTTATAGTTAATTGATAGGAGTCATTATTTTGGTTTAGTTGAATTTGAATTAAGCCTTCAATCTTATCGTGGTGTTTAATCGCATTCGAAAGCAAATTTCTGATAATAATTTCAAAAGGTATTCTCGGAACAATCAAAATTGCATCGTCTGATTCACAACAGAATTCCGGTGACCTATTGACTAATTCGAACTGTTCTTTGACGGTTTGCTGTAAATTAACTTTCTCGCTTTCAAATTCGAAATGGTTAACTCGAGAATAGTTCAATAAATCTTCGAGTAATCGAGTCATTCTCGCTGATCGTCCCATGAGCAAAGATAGGTGTTTTTTAGATGATTCCGGCAATATATCTCTACAATCTTCTTCAATCCAACTAGACAGCTGATAAATTGCATCAAGCGGCGACTTTAAATCGTGTGACGCAATGTAAGCAAATTGCTCTAGATCAGCATTGCTTTTTTCCAGCGCCTTATTTTGAAATGTTAAGTTATTCAATAGCTCTCTTTCATTCTGAATATCAACAATTTGAATAACAGCGTAGACCGATTGACCATCCTTGTCTCTCACCGTCGCAGCAGAAAACAACCCCCAGACTAAGCTACCGTCTTTACGTTGATATTGGCGTTCCAGAAGTATCGTTTCTCGAGTTCCTTCAAGTAAACTGATTAGTAGCTCGTTTGTAGCCGCCTGCTCAGCTTTTGGAATAACACTGGTTAGTGGTTGGCCTTTTAAGATATTTTCCTCATAACCTAACCAACGATGTAGCGCTCGATTGGTCTCGATAAAAATACCGCTCTTGTCAACAATAGCGAATGAAGTAGAAGACGCCTTAACAGCAGCTTCTAAAGTTGCCTGTGTAACGGATAAGGCCTGTTCGGTTTCTAACTTGAGGGACATATCGCGCAATATGACAATAAAATAGTTTTTACTTTCTGTCATTGTTTGATTGACCGAAATTTCGACCGGGAATACTTTGCCACTCATTTTCAACATGTTAACGATTTGTCGTTTTTTTGAAAATTTGCTATTAGTGACATCAATAAAATCTGTTATGTTCTCATCATTGGTATTTTGTATTTTTAACACTTTCGAAGAAGCGTCTATAATTTCACTTTCGTTGATCTGGAACATTTTAAGCGCCGGTTTATTCACACTTAATATTTGATTATGGCTATCCAATGTAATCAAACCATCTAACATATTGTCGACAGTTATGTTTAAACGATGCTCACTTTCCTTAAACTCATAGGTCATTTGGTTTGCGAGTGCGATAGCTTTTTTGTTCGAACGCGCTAAAACCATAAAGAGTCCCAACAACATGCTATCGATAATAATTCCGCCGATGAGTATCATTAGTGGCTGTGCATTTGACTGTTGCTGTCTAAATATATAAGAAGATTGCACCTCAAATTGCCATTGTCGGCCATACATATTGATAGAGATCGTTTTAGTAAACAAAGGATTTGAATCGTAATCTTCAGATCCTTGGTGAAGTTCATCATATAGCAAATCCACTTTGTCGGTTATTCTAAAATTGACCAATCGGTTCTTGTTTTGCAAAGTACCTCTCATCAACTTTTCCATTATAAAAGGTGCATAGACAAGACCTATAAATTTTTCTTTTTTCTGTTTTAAATTCGCAGGGACGTCAATAGTCAAATAAAAAGGTGCGTAGAACAAAAAACCTGGCGTTCGTTTTGCATCCTGAACTAATATAATCGGCCCGGTTATTTGAGCTTGCCCCGAATCTCTTGATTTTTTAGCTGCAGTAAATCGGTTCGTTTCATGGGCCATATCTAATCCCACCGCTTTTTTGTTTATTTCTTCAGGCTCGATATAGGTAATAGGCCAAAATTCTTTTTCGCTGTGCTGAGGGTGAATTCCATAATCGGGGCGCTCTTTTCTTTTTTCTCTAAGATAATTAGGGAGTGATTCCTCTGTAAGATAGTAAATGACGCCGATACCATTTATACCTGGATAACGCTCCTCAATTGATAGAGTTTGACTAAATCGCGACCATTCTTTATGAGCTATTCCATACGTTTGAGAATGAATAGAAGCCACGCCAGACCAAAGTGCTTGCTCGTATTTTTCCATTCGCTCTCTAACAAGCTGAATGATTTGCTCGGCTTGATAATCGAATTGTACGAGCGTTTTCTGCTCAGCTTGTTTAGAAGTGATATACCAAGCACCGATGGTTAATATTAAAGAGGCAATTACAACCGACCAGTGATACCAATGAAGTTTACCGTTACTTGGAATGTCCTCTTTTATTGATTTCATAATATATGCTCATAGAATATTTTTTAGTCAATCGTTAGTACTATTCGCTTTCTAACTCACTTAATATCGAATTCCACCCTAAACTTGGTTGACATTTAAACCATGATATACGTTCATCGAAACAACCACGGCTACTGTATTTCCATTTTTAGTAATTTGAAAGGGACTCTGTCGTGCTTTGAGGAGCATTCGTCCAAATTGGGTTTTGGCTCTGTTCGCAGTAAATTCTTTCATAAATATTATTGAAAAACCGTTCGATTCGTTCAGTATAGACGATAATTATCCTATTCAATGAAATATTTAAACTAATTTACCTAACGGAAATAGAAATTCCATAATTCACTATCATTTAGGTATTTATATAAACATAAACATAAACATAAACATAAACATACTCATTTGGCGATGTAGCTTACAATTAAGTTCAAACATTCACCGTTAAATTTATAGGTTTGAGAGTAGATTTCTTTTGCCTGTTAATTCCAATGCTTCTGTTGGCCTACAGCCAGTGAAGTGCAAAAAAAGTCTCATTAAACGACCGTTTGTTGAGAACAAACGATTTAGATAAAAAAACATGAACATTTCCGACAGTTATATGCACTATTCAGACAATATTCCGCTTCAAAGCAAATTATGATTATTTTTCTACTACTATATATGTAGATTAATTTGCAAAGGTGTCCGCTAAAACTAAAAAGATGAAATTATTGCTCTAAGATTAAATTGGAGGGGGTGGGCACGAATCCCCTATTTGTTCCAGTGCCCGTTGTATTAAGCAAAATTCTATTATGAAAAGGAGAGGGTTTTGGAGAATAAACCGACAGTTCTTGTAGTAGATGATGACACGTGTAATCGCCTTTTGGCTCGTGATTTTTTAGAGGATAAATATACAGTATATGAGGCCAGTAGTGGTGGTTCCTGCCTTGATTTTATGAATGAGAATATTCCTGACTTAGTGTTGTTGGACATAATGATGCCGCACCTCGATGGAGATGATATATGCTATAACATAAAAAAATCTGCAGAAACCAAAAAGGTACCCATCGTTTTCATGAGCTCAATGAGTCAAGAAGAATACGAAACTAACTACGGAAAAATGTTGGCTGATGCATTTCTTGTAAAGCCATTAAGTCATGAAATTTTATTTAGCACTATAGAAATGCTTCTCATTAAACGACTGTAGGTGTAGACAGCTAAAAAGTTTTCTATTTTTTATTATAAAGAAAGGAAGAAATTATGGATAAGAAGACTTTGTAGCAAGTCCAATCGTTTGAGTTGCTGCAGTTAAAAATGGAAGTGTTCAAAAATCTGTGTCATTCCATTAATCTAAATCGCGAAAGCGATACCTTGCACATACTTTAAAAGAGAACCTTTATCCTGCCGCACATTAATTCCAGTAAATTTTTATAAAAACGAACTACACTACAAAATAGTCGAAGTACTATCATTATCGAGTTGGATGGGGTACGCGGTTCTGACGTGCACTTTAACTGACCGACAGAACAAACATTAAGGAGATAAATCAATGAACATCCAGAGTCACCAGACCGTTTCATTGCTGTTAGTGGAAGATGATGATATCGACGCCATGGG
>CAZOBX010000370.1:0-4651 GCA_964578045.1 uncultured Kangiella sp.
AGCAAGATAAAGTTTACAAAGAAGAAAAGTGGACAAAAAGTCTTGCGGTCGGTGGTTTAGATTTTACTGAAGCGTTTATTGGATCGCTCGGCATGAAAGGTCAAAACCGAGTGATCCAACTTGTCGATGATGCTTGTGTTGTTAAAGAACCTTCTGCTGCTTACAGTCTGCTTTTTGATACTAAGAAGGCTAGTTTAAGCGGATAAATTCCGTTGTTTTAAAGCTGATAGTTAATAAAAAGAGTGAGTTATGGAGGTCCGACCCTGAGCGATGTAAAGAGTTGATGTTATGTGGGGTGATTGGATTCAATAAGTGAAATGTTGGGGGCTATATGATGACTGTCATCAATAATGTCATCAATATTAGTACAGAAGCGCTGAACTGAATTCCAGATCCACCCAATTGCTGAATGGATCTGAAGTTTTTTCTCTTTTATGTTTTAGGGCGCAACTAGTCCGCTTGTAACTCAAACGTTAAACCTACAAATGAACTAAATTCCATTTTAATTAGTTTTCGTGGTATTGCAGTAGTAATGTGTAGCGTTTGATTGACGTACGCGTCTCCGCTTAGTTCGACGCGATAGACTTCAAAAGTGCCTGCATCCACGGTCACTTGCTCTATACCACTAACCGTTAATACCCTGTCTGTCATCTCCATACCTGCCGTATAAAAAACCTTGTAATCAGTGACTAAGTTTTCTGCTAAGGGGAGGGCATGCATGGTATAAAATACCGACAGAAAATCCAGAGTATTTGCTGGAATAGCGATATTATAGGGTTCAGTTTGCTGGTCGTCCGTGCCAGTAACATGAGTCAATGAATATTCCAAATCGATGAGTAAATCAGGTCGTCCACCAGAAACGCCCTCACCATCAAAAGTCATTGGTTGACCGGTTGTGCGATCGATGCTTGACCATAATTTTTCCAAAACGCCCAAAGCTGCTACGTCTGTAGACTCAGTTATTGTCGCAATATTGCCGTCAAATACGGTTTCGATGATAACGCTTCCATAATTAATTCCGCCATAGATAACGCCAAGGTGAACATTAGACTCGATAAGAGATTTTGGATCATAGAGAATGCGGGTTGGAGTAGGTGAGACAAGCATCTGCCCTCGCAATGCCCCATTTGGTCGGTCTACGCTGTGTATATCAAGGTATAACTCTCCATTGTTCAATTGGGTTAATTGTTCTTTGGAAAATTTATGTTGGAGTGAAAATTGGCTGTAGTCACTTTGTTCAACATTGATAATAGCGTCACCATCACTTGCGATTGCTCCTAGATGAACATGAGCTTCGGTAACGTCTGTAGTCTCCATATTTTCTGCATTGATGACCAACTTAAATCTACCACTTGATTGATCAACTAGCATTGCAGCGCTTGCACTCACCTCAGATTTATAAGGAGGCAGGGTTTGCAAACTGCTTAATGAAAAATTAAACATTTGATGCATATCGGAAATAACTTGACCTCTTAGTTCACCATTCATGTGGACGCTGGATTGAACATTGATATAAGTTTGCGACCTCTGTACTAATTTCACTAAATGTTGATCAATTGGTAATTGATCAACTAGCCAGTGGTTCGGATTAGCGCTGTCTTGATTGAGGCTAATTACGGCATCACCATTTTCACCGAAAGCTGCCGTATGTAGTTGAACAGCATTTGCATCGCTGATTGTTTGAGTTAGGACGCTAATAGTGAGTGTATTATCCTCATCGTTAACCGTCACATAGCCTGTACCGTTCGCGTCACTAAATACAAAGGGAGAATGTTGCGAGCCTGACAAAGTAAACACTTTTACGGTGACATCTTTCGGTAATATTTGCCCCCTTACTGCGCCATTTGGATAGGCTTGACTATGCACGTTAATATAATATGCACCGTCTTTAAGAAGTTCTATCTGGCTTGGGTTTAATTGAGTCGACATCAGCACCAAATCCGCCTTCTCATTACCATGATGATTAGTAGCCGCTTGAAAACTGGCGATGACCGGGCCATTTTCGCCAGCGTATCCCTGGTGAATGTGGGCTACGGTAGCATCTAACCCGTTGAGTTTTATTCTTCCTCTTAATTCGCCAGTTTTTAAATTAAGTTTTATTTTAGCGACAGCAGAGGAATCTAATTTATTACTCGGAACCTGATGACTTGATTTTAGTGAGACTTTTATTTGCAATGAGCCGGCTTGATTGGAATTATCGCTTTTATTATGGGCAAAGCAAATGAGCGTAACGGACATTAAAATAATCGAAACTATAAATTTATATACTCTATCTTTCATAATACACCTTTGGTTTTTTTGTTGGACACTAAATAAGAGTGCCGTTTTAACCTGCGGTGATACAAAACTATTTAGTCTGACTTTTATCAAATATTTCTCTTTTTTCTCTATTCTCTAGATAATTTATCTTAATTTCGCAAGAATATTGCTTATTGAGATATTTATTCATCACAAAAACTCGAATGAGAAAATTTCAATTTTTAAATTACGATTGAATTGGTTATATTATCCTGAGCTGGCGTTATATTAGAAATTAGTCGTATAAACGGATATTTGAACGAAACAACGAGATGTCACTACACTATGAAGCAACTAAAAATTGGTCATTGGATTGTCGATAAGCGGACTAACCGGATTAGCAATAATCAAGAAGAAAATGTGCTTCGCAAGAAGGTCATGCAGTTGCTTGTTTATCTGGTGGATAATAACCATCGTTTGGTGAGCCGTCGTGAGTTAATCGAACAAATATGGGTCGGTAATTTTGCAGTAGGCGAACGTGCTTTAACTAACGCAATTTGGCAATTACGCAGTGTACTGGGAAAACCGCCAGAAGCGATCGAATGTATCTTAACAGTACCCAAATCGGGCTATCAATTACTTTTACCGGTCACCCACCTGGATAATAAGTCAAATTATATAAAAAGGCTGCTAAACCGTCTGTTTTTAAGGCGGGGTAGTCTTTTAGTCACTATGGTAATAGTGATCAGCTCTGTTGTTTATTACTTCTATCAAAATGAGTTATCCCAATCGAATGTTGCTACCGGTTGGATGGGGGCTAAATCTCTAAAGCTGACCAATTACGCCGGCGCTGAAAAATACGCAGTTGTTAGTCCCGATGGAAAGTCAGTCGTTTTTACGCGCGTTATTGATGGTCAATCGGATCTCTATATTCAATCAACCACACAGACCAATAGTCAATTGCGCCAACTGACCAATAACCCTCAAACAGAGGTGAGTCCTAGTTGGTCTACCGATGGAAATCAACTGGTATTTATTCGTGGGAAAGAAAATAATGCTTGTGGTATTTTTCTTCTCGAATTGCATAACAATAATGAGAAGCTGTTAACTGAATGCAAGAGTCGTCTTTATTCAAAAGTTAGTTGGTCTGCCAATGGAAACTGGCTGGCTATTTATGACCAGCGTACCGATCAAACCCTAGGGGGGCTTTATTTATACGATTTGGTAAAAAGAAGTATAACCTTGTTACCTATTCCTGGTTCAGCCAATCATAATTTAGAAGGCATTACCAGCTGGTCTCCTGATAATAAATATCTCGCTTTTACTCACTCCACAAGACTCAGTGAAAATGAACTGTATTTGTATGATTTACAGACAAAGCAAATTAAACGCCTGACATTCGACAGTGCATCAATTACGGGACACAGTTGGAACAACGATGCACAGTCATTAGTTTTCTCATCAAACAGAGGCGGTTCGACTGCGCTATGGAAAATTTCAATCGATGGTGGTACTCCGCTGGCTGTAGAGGTTGATGGCAGTAATCCATCCATTTCGAAATTGGGCAACATTATGGTCTATCAAAGTCACAGGGACAGTGGTTACATAGCAAAAGTCAATCTGGACGGTTCGGATAATTTAGGTCCTTCGGACAATTTAGAAACAACAAGGGTGACGCCCGTAATACAGTCAATTGGGAGTGAACTTACGCCACATTATTCTTCATTCTCGAATCAAATCACATTTATTTCGAATCGCAATGGCTTCGATCAGATCTGGTTGTCAAATGCAGATGGTACCGCAGCTAAAGCAATCGAATTACCCGGTAATCTAACAGCTGTATGTTGTTCGGTCATTTCACCAATTAACAATCAAATTGCTTTAATTGCAAAAAGTAGTGCCAATGATTTCTATCAAATTTATGTTTATAATTTATTCAGTGGCGAGCTAACACAAATTAGTCAAGACGCAGGTGACCATTTTGCACTAAATTGGTCAAGCAACGGCAAAAAACTCTATGCTTCAACTCCAATAACCGGGCGCTGGGAGATATGGTCTTATTCCATCAATGATCGCAAGGTAGAACAAATAACAAAAAACGGCGGCGGTTTTTATCGCGAAACCTCGAAGTATCGTATTTTTAGCAAGCCAGACAGGGATGGACTCTGGCAATTAACCGCCGAAGGAGTTGAGAGACTTTTAGTCAAGCAATTAAAACAAGCCGATTGGGGAAATTGGGATATTACCGAACAAGGAATTTACTACATCAATCGTCGTAGGGATTCGGATGATATCGTTTTTTATGATTTTTCTAGCGAGCTGCAATCTAGAGTTAGTAGGTTAGTGCGTAATAGTGTTGCAGATAATAAAAATCTAACCATTAATTTAAGAGAAAATCTGATTTATCTTGGTG
>CAZOBX010000371.1:0-4641 GCA_964578045.1 uncultured Kangiella sp.
CTCTTTGTCACTCAGGCAGCGGTCAGTCACCAAATAAAAACCTTAGAAGAATTTCTTGGATTGCCTTTATTTATTAGACGTAACCGTAAGTTATTACTTACTGATGAAGGCCAAAATTACTGGCCAAAAATTCGAGATATGTTTGAAAACTTGACCGCAGCAACAGAACGAGTCAAATCTCAGGTTGCCGGCGGACCATTAACGGTAAGTGTGGTACCAACATTCGCGACTTCCTGGCTGATCCCCCGTTTGTCTAAGTTTAATAATATTTATCCGGAAATTGAAGTTCGTCTTAAAGCAAGTGATGAAACGGTGGATTTTCTAAGAGAAGATGTTGACGTGGCTATTTATTATGAAACCGGAAATTACCCAGGATTGCACAGTGTAACGTTACTTAATGAGCGGCTAACGCCTTTGTGCGCTCCAGCATTATTGGAAGGAGATATTCCTTTAAGTAAACCCGAAGATCTAAAAAAACATAATTTACTTCATGATTTTAATACCGTCGATTGGCAAAGATGGCTGCGACTTGCAAAGGTTAAAGGGATCGATCTGACTCACGGACCCGTGTTTAGTCATACCAGTATGGTGTTGCAGGCAGCGATTTTTGGCCAAGGTATCGCAATGGGGCATTTTGTTTTGTCACAGGCCGATGTGTCGTCTGGACGATTGGTACAACCATTTGAAATGACAATGGAAAGCGATCTTTCATACGGCATAGTTTGTCCAATTGAGTCCGCACAAAGACCTAAAATAAAAGCATTTATCGATTGGTTGGTTGAGATGGTTAAATTAGATCGTGGCCTAAAACACAGCAAACAGCTCAATCTTCGTTAATTTTGTAATAAATATCGTTTTAGTCGCACTAATAGACTATCTAGCTTAATTAAATCAGTTTGTGAGGAAAGTAGATGAAAAAGCTTACAAAAATCTGGAAGCAAAATAAGGGATTTATCCTTTTCTTGTTTTTAATGTTATTTTATCGCAGTGCAATTGCCGACTGGTATCACGTGCCGTCGGGCTCGATGCAGCCAACTATTTTAATTGGCGACCGAGTTTTTGTGGACAAGTTAGCTTATGACATAAAAATTCCGTTCACCCAGATTAGCCTGAGTCGACGGGCGGAGCCATTGCGAGGTGATATTATCGTATTTGATTCTAAGGTGTCTCAAGAGCGATTAATAAAAAGAGTGATAGGTATTCCTGGCGATACTATCGAATTACGCAATAATCGGCTGATTGTGAATCATAAACCCATTGATATCGAAACGGTCGAATATGCTACGGATATTGATAGTTTTTTAAAGGACCGCAAATCAGCAGCTTACTATCGAGAGTCTTTTGATATTGATGGTAAAGTAAAAAAGAGTCATCATATCAGGATCCGTTTAGATCGATATAATGGGCTTTCTTCGTTTGCACCAATAAGGATCCCTGAGGATAGCTTTTGGGTGATGGGTGATAATCGTGACAATAGCGCTGATTCAAGAGTGATTGGTGTAGTACCTCGAAATGAGCTTATTGGAAGGGCTGAGAGCGTGATAATTTCTTTGGATAAAGAAAATTATTATATGCCTCGAGAGGGGCGATATTCCGTGGATTTATAATCTGGCTAATGACTAGCGAGCCTTTGAGGAATCGAAGGCCGGTCGGACATTTTCATTTGACAGTGAAAAACAATCGCTAGTCAGCAAGTTCACCAAAACCATTTATAAACAATTGGTTTATCGCCTTGGATGCTTTTCTCGCTCCGTCTCCTTTGATGATTATCGTGATATTAGATCCTTGCGGCGCATCCAGGGTTAATAATTTGATCAAACTTAACCCTGAGGCTGATTTATTTTTGTGGCATAAGGTCATTTCACATTGAAATTGGCTCGATAAGGTAACGATTTGTGCAGCAGCACGAGCATGCAGGCCTTTTTGATTGGTGACCCGGCAAACTAGAGTAACACTCATTCCGGAGTCTTTCATTCGGATTTACTTTTTAGTTCTCGGTGTCGGATCTGAATGTCCTGATACAAGGTTGAAAAATATTCTGCTAGCTTTTCTACCATATAAACTGAACGATGCTGCCCACCAGTGCAGCCAATCGCAATCGTCAGATAGTTTCGATTACCTTCTTCAAATCTTGGAATCCAGGTTTGCAAAAAAGTCCTCAATTGCCAAAAATATTCTTGAACGTATGGCAAGTCTTCAAGAAACCCAATGATTTCCCGATCTTTACCATTATAGCTCCTCAAACTCTCCTCCCAATATGGATTTGGTAGGCAGCGTGCGTCAAAAACAAAATCTGCATCAGTCGGTGCACCATTCTTAAAACCAAAGGATTCAAACTGTATGCTTAATTGAGTTTGCTTTTCACCTATGACTCTTCTAATAATGGTTTCACAAAGTTCATGAGGTGTTTTTGAGGTAGTATCTATCACTAGTTGGGCATGACGAATGACGGGTTCCAAGCGATTCTTTTCTTCTGCAATCGCTTCTGAAAGCGAAAGCCCTTCGGCAGTTAAAGGGTGTCTGCGTCGGGTTTCGCTAAAACGTTTGAGAAGAGTCGGGTCGTTAGCGTCAATAAAAATAACCTGGAATTCTGTTCCCTTGGATTGCAATAGCTGTACAATTTGGTCAAAGTCATCATTCGAAGATGGGATATTGCGGGCATCGATACCCACGGCTAATTCAGGGTATTTATCCTCGGTCTGGTTAAGAAGTTCAGGTATCAGTTTAATCGGAATATTATCGACACAATAAAAACCATGATCTTCTAAGGCCCTTAGCGCGACAGTTTTTCCTGACCCAGAACGGCCACTAACAAATATCCTTTTCATAAAATTTCCTATAAACTAATCTACTCGACAGGCAGCCGTTTCGAGTATTTCATATAGAGCTTCGCTCGAGTGAGCGTGTCTTATTTGAGAAACGATGGCTTGGTTGGATAATAATTCGGCGATTTTGGCTAAATGACGTAAATGATTTTGGTGCGCTTTTTCCGGTACCATGATCGCAAAAATAATATCAACGGGTTTTTTGTCCGGAGCATCGTAGTCAATCTTGCTTTCCAGTAGCATAAAAACTGCGGTTGCTTTTTCACAGTTAGCGACCCGCCCATGAGGAATGGCCACTCCGTCACCAAGCGCTGTGGTACCGAGCTTTTCTCTACTTAGTAGACTTTCGAAGATTTGTTTAGCCTTACAACCGATAGACTCAGCCATGATTTCACTGACTTTTTCTAACACTTTCTTTTTGCTAGATATTTTGTCACATACCAAGGTTGCTGTAGGGGACAATAGTTGGCTGATATTCATTAAGTTACACTAGTATTAAAATAGGATGCTTACTTACTGATTCTACCATACCTGATTTCGAACGCACTCTAATTATGGATGATGGGATAATATTTATCCCAAATTATGGCTCAATACTATTGGTTTGTGAGATTTGTGAAACAAAGAGCGGGAAAAGCGCAGTATGTAAAAGTATTTTGTAGATTGCCATCAGCGCATGCAACAAACTTTAAGCATGCGCTAAAGGCTTAGGTTGAAAACTCAGTGACGGATCATTTTCTCCTTATGCTTTATCACCTGTCGGTCTAACTTGTCTACTAATGAATCAATAGCAGCATACATTACTTCTTCTTCACTGGTTGCAAAAATTTCTCCGCCATTAACATTGAGTTTGGCTTCTGCTTTTTGCCGGACCTTATCGACCTCAAGAATGACATGAACGTTATTGATATGATCAAAATGTCGCTCTAGTCGTTGAAATTTATCATTAACGTAGCTTCGCAGTGCGTCGGTTAAATCCAGATGATGACCAGTTAGATTGATTTGCATAGTACACTTCCTTCTGTTGTTGATGGAAAAAATCGTAACTATTCAGTTTACTTCTAAAATTCGCCTTTTCTTTGTTCGAAAATGATTTCAAAGAGTATTATGCTCACATTTTCCACCTCAATCCTATTACTACGGATGGTACTTTAAACAGAACTTACAGCGGCAAAATTCTGTAGCGAATTTTAGAGGCAATCTGAACCGTTACTTTATAACTTATTGACCCTGAATAATCACAAAAACCACTTTCTCAAGGTTTACTAGATGAGTGATTTTCGTTCGTTAGACGGCGGTATAGCCATGCTTTCTCGGTATTTGGCAACCGTTCGTCGAGCAACTTTGATGCCTTGATCTTTTAATAAAGTTGCAATTTTACTGTCGCTTAAAGGTTTTGAGTGGTTTTCTGCAGCCACCATTTTCTTGATTACAGCTCTGATGGCTGTGGAAGAACATTCTCCGCCAGATGCGGTACTTACATGACTGGAAAAGAAGTACTTTAGTTCAAAAATACCTTTAGGCGTATGTAAAAATTTTTGGGTGGTAACTCGAGATATTGTTGATTCGTGCATTTCCACTTCTTCTGCGATATCGTGCAATACTAGAGGTTTCATCGCTTCTTCGCCGTAATCCAGAAAGCCGTTTTGTTTTTCAACAATTGAGGTCGTAACTTTGAGTAGAGTATCGTTTCTACTTTGTAGACTTTTAATAAACCATTTAGCGTCTTGTAAATGGTTTTTTAAGAACTGATTGTCAGAACTGTTATCAGCTCTTTTTATCAAAGAGGCGTAAGTGCTGTTAATGCGTACTTTTG
>CAZOBX010000372.1:0-4590 GCA_964578045.1 uncultured Kangiella sp.
CTTTTAAACAAGCAGGTCTATCGACTCATTTTGCCGCTCCAGTAAAAGAATTTGATGTTGAGCTTTATATGCAGAGAAAGGACGCTCGAAAATTCGATAAATTTATTCAGTATGGAGTGGCGGCCGCATCTCAGGCGATAAAAGACTCCGGGATAATCATAGATGAAGATAATGCGGATAGGGTTGGTGTGTGTTTAGCGGCTGGAATTGGTGGTATGCAAATGATTGAAGATAATCATAAAAAGCTGCTCGATCGCGGTCCAAGAAGGGTTTCGCCTTTTTATATTCCTGGTTCAATCATCAACATGGTCGCCGGTCAGGTATCTATTATGTATGGCCTTAAGGGGCCAAATATTTCAATCGTCACTGCCTGTACGACCGGTGTTCACAACCTTGGGCATGCCGCTCGAATGATTGCCTATGGTGATGCTGATGTGATGATTGCAGGTGGTTCAGAAATGACTACTACACCATTGACGATTGCCGGATTTTCTTCCGCCAAAGCTCTTTCAACTCGCAACGACTCGCCTCAGACCGCTAGTCGTCCCTGGGATAAAGATCGCGATGGTTTTGTATTAGGTGAAGGGGCAGGGGTCATGGTTTTAGAATCCTTACAAAGCGCGAAAACAAGAGGTGCGCATATATACGCAGAATTATCAGGATTTGGGATGTCAGGTGACGCCTATCATATGACTTCGCCACCTGAAAACGGCGAAGGCGGTGCAAACGCAATGAAAAATGCCCTCAAGGATGCCAAGGTTAATCCCGATGAAGTCGCTTACGTAAACGCCCATGGAACCTCTACTATGGTGGGTGATTTAGCGGAAACCTGCGCGGCAAAAACAATTTTTGGCAGTCATTCTACAAAACTTAAGATGAGTTCTACTAAATCCATGACCGGCCATTTATTGGGCGCTGCGGGAAGCGTCGAAGCAATATTTACGGTATTAGCATTAAGAGATCAGGTAGCGCCGCCGACAATTAATTTAGATAACCCGAGTGACGGATGTGATCTTAATTATGTGGCAAAGGAAGCGCAACAAACTGCAATGCAACATGCTTTGTGTAATTCTTTTGGGTTTGGCGGGACAAATGGTTCTTTGCTGTTTTCAAAATTAAGAAATTAAAATACTAGAGAATTTTCGTCACGGAGGCACCAGGAAACGGAGGAATATAAAATAAAAAACATCGAGTATAACCAGATTAGAAGACTTAATCAGGCTGTTTTTTCGATTACAAGAATTCCTTCAAATTACTATTGCTAAAACTCCGTCTCTCCGTGGTGAATAAATAACCTGGTTTTACCTGCTGTATTATGGAAAGTCAAAATGCATATCGAAGTGATCGATCATACAGGCAAAAATACTCTGCTCCTACCGCCATTGGACCGGGCTGAATTGTTTGGAGATGGTTTTTTTACCACTGGCGTTATCCATCGACGCCAATTTTGCCATCAGCAGAGGCATTTTGAGCGATTGTTAATTTCCGCTGATAGACTTTTGTTTAACGGTCTGGATCTAAGCGAGCTAGGAAAACGCTTAGATCTGATAGTAACTGAAATAGACTGCGCAGCGATCCGCATAAGTATTTCTCGTCGACAGGCACAAAGAGGTTATTCTATCGCGTTGGATGCTTATTATAGTTGCACAATTATGCTTTCCGATTTACCGGCTGTACCATCGGAAGACTGCAGGCTAATTGATGCAAAAACAGCAATTTCGAGCAATCCAACTTTAGCTGGGCTCAAGCATTTAAACCGATTAGATTCGGTGTTAGCAGCCAGCGAAATATCTGAACCTAATCAGGAAGTATTGATGTATCATGGTGAATTGGCGATAAGTGGTAGTAAGAGCAATTTATTCGTTAAGACAAACGGAGTCTGGTTAACGCCGGCGTTGTCTCATTGTGGTATCACTGGAATTACACGAGACAGAACCCTCGAAATGTTTAAACAGCAGCAAATTCAATATAGCATAATCGATATCAAACGCTCGGATTTAGTCAAAGCTGATGCGGCGTTTATGACCAATAGTTTGATCGGTATCTGGCCGGTCACTTCAATTAACGCTAGATTGATTAATACCGAAGATAGCGAACATATTAAGAAGTTGATAACTAGAATATGATTTTTAGCGATTTTTCTACCATTCTAAAACCGTTTTCCTTATTGTTAAAAACCAAACGTCTGTTTTTTGGTACTCTAGCGCTTCTAGTCTTTTTGACAAGCTATTGGTTTTGGCTGGATTATCGTAATTTCGTAAAGCAGCCTATTCATTTTTCTGATTCCGCGCGTACGTTAATCCTGGCGCCCGGAAGCGGAATTAACAGTTTGGCAAAACAGCTACAATCCAAGGGGTTAATTAAACATCGGTTTTATTTGAAATTATTAGCTAAAATCAATCCCGAATTCAAAAAACTAAAAGCTGGGGAATATCGGCTCAGAGCCAGCATGACGCCAGTGCAATTGTTGAAACAGTTAAGTTTAGGTCATGTGATCCAATATGCATTTACCATTATTGAAGGACAAACAACTTTCGAAATACTTAACAATCTTAATTCAGAAACACGCTTACAGCCGCTTAAGTCACTGGTGCCTTCCGAGTTAATATCTGATTTAAAGATCGACACTGCTAAGTTGGAGGGATGGCTATATCCTGAGACTTATTATTTCACTAAAGGTGAATCGGCTTTGTCTGTGCTTAAGCGAGCCACAAAAGATATGCAGCAACTGCTGCAAATTGAATGGCAGAGGCGCTCCCCCGATCTACCCTATGATTCGCCCTATCAGGCTTTAATTATGGCTTCGATTATAGAAAAAGAAACTGGCATCGCCTCAGAACGAACACAGATCGCAGGGGTGTTTGTAAGACGCCTGAAAAAGAAGATGAGATTACAAACCGATCCAACGGTGATTTACGGGATTGGTCCAGGCTTTAATGGAGATATTACTCGGCGAGATCTGAAAACGCCGACAGCATACAATACCTATGTGATTAAAGGTTTGCCACCAACGCCTATTGCTATGCCAAGCAAAGCCTCAATTTATGCAGCGCTACATCCCGATGAAGGCCAGTCCCTTTATTTTGTCGCCGATGGTAGTGGTGGTCATTATTTTAGTAAGACTTTAACCGAACACCAGCAGGCCGTAAAAAGAATGCTTACCAGGAACAAAAATCACTGAATATGCACGGATATTGATGTCCATTCTACTCGACTTTTTATCACTCAATAACGTAAAATCTCCTTTTTACTTTAAAACAAAAGTTAAAACCCTATGAGTAAAGCCAAAGGCATGTTTATTTCACTTGAAGGCAGTGAAGGCGTTGGAAAAACCACCAGCCTTAATTTTATAAACGATTATATTCAATCTCTCGGACACAAGGTTTTGTTAACCCGGGAGCCCGGTGGAACGCCAATGGCAGAGGAGTTAAGAAATATATTGCTTTCTGAGCGAGAGGAAAAAATCGAATCTGATACTGAGCTTTTGTTAATGTTTGCCGCGCGCTGTCAACATGTTAACCAAGTGATTAAACCGGCGTTAGAACAAGGCACCTGGGTCATTTGTGATCGCTTTGTAGATGCAAGTTATGCCTATCAGGGAGGCGGTAGGGAACTGGGATTTGCACGCATTCAGCAGTTAGAGGATTGGTGCCTGAATGGATTTAAGCCCGATTTGACTTTGTTATTGGATATGTCGGTCGAAGAGGGTATTGAGCGAACTAAAAAGCGCGGCAATGCAGACCGATTTGAAACTGAAAAAATGGCGTTTTACCAAAAAATAAGAACCGCCTATTTACAAAGGGCCAAACAAGACCCTCAGAGAATGTTTGTAATTGACGCTGCGCCAGAAATTTCTGTTGTGCAGTCTTCGTTAAAAACCGTACTAAAAAAGGCTTGCAGCAACTAGTATGGAAAATCTATTTGAACAGTATGACTGGTTAAAAGAAGCGTTCAAGCGGACTGCAATGTCATTTGATGCTGGAAAACTGCCCCATGGTTTGTTAATAGTTGCCCCTAATCAATCTGGTAAAAAGCTACTTGCCACTAGTCTGGCTAAATCAATTCTCTGCCATTCATCGATCGATCAGTTAAACAGCGCTTGCGGTCAGTGTAAAAGCTGTCTGTTAGTAGAAGCTGCCAGTCATCCGGATCTATCTGAGGTTGATTGTTTAACCGACAACAAAGGCAAACAAAAAAAATCCATTGGTATTGATCAAATCAGACAGCTAACTAATAAGCTGGTCGAGACTTCTCAGCTTAATGGATGGCGAATAGCAATTGTAGCTTCAGTCGAAAAAATGACTCGAGGCGCATTTAATGCCATTTTGAAAACCCTGGAAGAGCCGGGCGATAAAACGCTGGTATTAATGTTAGCCCATAGTTTGCAACAAGTTCCGGCTACTATAAAAAGTCGTTGCCAGTTATTGCGCTTGAAACTGGTTGATAGGGAGCTTGCACCTTGGTTGATGAGAGAGGGTCAATGCAGTGAGTCTGAAGCGGTCAATGCGCTCAATCAATGCCATTTTGCCCCCTTTGCGGCGCTTGCTTATATCAAGGATGATAGCGAAAAATTATATCGAAGGCTAAACC
>CAZOBX010000373.1:0-4565 GCA_964578045.1 uncultured Kangiella sp.
AATGTGGGGGAGTATTGTTTCGGAACTCAATGATATGAAACTAGAACAGCTTCCGGCAAATGTCGTTGGTGCCTATCTAAACGTGAAAAGACATGCGGGATTAGTACTTCGGCAGCAATCGAAAGTGACATTAAACGCAGCTAGTGAAAACAACCGATTCGCTAGTTTTGGAGATACCTTTCGAGATAAAAATACGATTCAGTTAAGTTCCAGTGTGGTCGGAAAAAGGTGGGCTGGAAAATTAAACTATAGTTATGTGGATGATCCCATCGACAGTGATGATTACCGTTTAGACGATTCTTATTTGGCATTTAATTGGGGTAACTGGGTTATTTCTGCTGGACTGCAAAATCGTTGGTGGGGACCTGGTTGGGATACAAATATGGCGCTGACTAATAATGCACGTCCCATTCCTTCTGTCAGCCTTAGCAGAAATACCAGCGAGGGCTTTGATTTACCCTTTTTCGATGATATTAACATTCCGTGGACAATGACAACTTTCATGGGAAAAATGGAAAATGAAAGAACAATACCCAATACCTTGCTGTGGGGATTTCGGATAACAGCTCGTCCCGTCCCTCAGTTAGAAATTGGAGTGACTCGACTGGCTCAATGGGCCGGTGATGATCGTCCTAATGATGTCTCTACTTTCTGGGACCTATTTATTGGCAGAGATAACTGTGGAGTCCAAGGGCTCAATTGTGACGATAATCAAGAACCTGGAAATCAAATGGCCGGTTATGATGCCCGCTGGTCATCAATCATCGGACAAAATCCTTATTCAATATATATGCAGGCTTTTGCGGAAGATGGTAGTGGCAGTTCCGGAAAATTCCTGACTGAAATTCGTTACCAGCTGGGAATCGATACACAACTTAATTTGTTCGACCAGAATATTAGGGTCTTTTTAGAAGCTAGTGATACCTTTGCCGATTGTAGCGGAGTTAACGATGACGGAACAGGCAACTGTTTTTACGAACATCATATCTACCGTACCGGTATGCGGTTTAACCGACGTGTGATTGCAAATATTTACGAGAACGATGCGCGTGCATACGTTTTAGGGTTTATCTCGCAAATTAATAAAACATCAAACTGGCAAGCCAAATTGCGTTATTTACAATTAAATCAAGATGATCGAGACGTTGCACCTGGCGATCCATTGGTAGGCAATACGTTAACGGAAATCGCAGAAGACATGATGATGCTTTCAGGTAAATATCAATGGCAGTCGAAGCAATGGACTTACAGTATTGGCAGTCAATTGAGTCGTTCGACATTTGTAACAGCTGAAGAGTCAACTGATTTTAATTTGTACGGCAGTATTAGTTATTCGTTTTGAGTCCTTTGGCATTGATCGGCAGATAAATATAATCGCCTCGCTATAGTGCCACCTGAGCATATGAATTGGCAACATAAGAAAGAGGCAATAAAATCACAAAAGATTTGATTATTTAGGTTGGAGCGGTACAATTTCTCGTAGCTCGTAGCTCGTAGCTCGTAGCTCGTAGCTCGTAATCATAACTCGTAAAATAAAGGAAAATCATGGATAGAAAAATATCAGTTGTCGGTTTGGGATATGTTGGATTACCTGTCGCGATTGCTTTTGGAAATAGCCATCAGGTTATTGGTTTTGATCTAGATTTTAAGCGGATCGAAGAGCTTAGAGCGGGTCATGATCGGACCCTGGAAGTAAGTGATGAAGAGCTAAAAAATAGTAATGTAGTGTTAACCTCTAATCCACAAGATCTGAAAAAAGCGGATTTTCATATTGTGGCTGTGCCAACGCCTATCACTAAGGCGAAATTGCCCAATTTAGGACCAATGTTGTCTGCATCAAAAACCATTGGTCAACAGCTTAAAAAAGGTGATATCGTTATTTATGAATCGACCGTCTATCCCGGTGCCACTGAAGAAGAGTGTGTGCCTATTCTTGAAAATGAGTCAGGACTAAAGTGTGGAGTCGATTTTTCCGTTGGATATTCACCTGAGCGAATCGTCCCTGGCGATAAGGAACGAACCTTTACCAAAATAACCAAAATAGTTTCTGGATTTGATCAACGGACCCTGGATATTGCCGCTGATGTGTATGGTAGTGTGGTAACCGCAGGCATTCATAAAGCTTCATCTATCAAGGTTGCAGAAGCAGCAAAAGTCATCGAAAATACTCAAAGAGATCTCAATATTGCATTGATGAACGAATTAGCGGTTATTTTTGAGCGAATGGATATTGATACGCTAGATGTGCTTGAAGCTGCGGGAACCAAGTGGAATTTTTTGCCCTTTAGACCTGGTTTGGTGGGCGGTCACTGTATCAGCGTTGATCCTTACTATTTAACTTACAAATCAGAGCAAGTCGGATATCGGCCCGAAGTGATCCAGTCAGGAAGAAGAGTCAACGACAATATGGGCAAATTTATTGTCGAACGCTGCATTAAAAAAATGATATTACAGAATAAAAAAATCAAAGGCGCCAAAGTAGGTATTTTGGGAATGACCTTTAAGGAAGATTGTCCCGACTTGCGAAACTCCAAAGTGGTTGATTTGGTTACCGCTTTTCGAAGTTATGGGATTGAGCCGATTGTGACCGATGCCATGGCGGAATCTAAAGAAGCAGTTGAAATATATGGTGTTGAGCTTTCAGACTTTGACGCCGTTAAAGATTGCGAATTAGTGGTAGTTGCTGTTGCTCATAAAGAATACAAAACGCTCACAGCTGATGACTATTCCGCCATGCTAACTTCTAATGGTGCATTGTTTGATATCAAGGGTATTTTGCCTAGAGAAGAGCTTGCTGATAAGGATATTGCGGTTTGGCGGATATAAAAATCAATCGCTTAGGGCATCGGGCAGAAAAGCAATAAGCGCTAGGTGCTAAGTTCTATAAGGGAAAAAACCTGTTAAAAAAATAGCTGAAATAGGATTTTCTAGAACTTAGAACTTAGAACTTAGGGTTATTTAATTACTATGAAAGTAACAGTATTTGGCATAGGGTATGTTGGCTTAGTTCAAGGTGCCGTATTAGCATCTGTAGGACACGATATTGTCTGTGTTGATGTTGATCGGGATAAAGTTGAAGCGCTCAAACAAGGTAATATTCCCATTTTTGAACCTGGCTTAACCGCTCTGGTTAAAGAAAACTTTGACGCTGGCCGATTAAAATTTACCAGCGATGCTGAAATGGCGGTTAATCACGGAGAATTCCAATTTATTGCCGTTGGAACTCCGCCGGATGAAGATGGTTCTGCTGATCTTAAATATGTTTTGTCTGTCGCAGAAACAATCGCGGAATACATGCGGTCTGATAAGCTGATAGTCAATAAGTCCACAGTACCAGTCGGTACCGCCGATAAAGTAACTTCTGTTATTGCTCGTAAGCTCGAAGCCCGTAATTTAGCATGCCCCGTGAACGATGAGAGTGTTTTGGGTACGAAACTATCCTTTTCCGTTCTCTCTAATCCAGAATTTCTAAAAGAAGGTTCAGCCATTAGCGATTGTTTAAAACCGGATCGAATTATCATCGGTACCTCCGATAGTAATGCTGAGGCCAAGATGCGTGAACTTTATGCACCTTTTAATCGTAATCATGACAAAGTGATTGTGATGGATGTGCGATCTGCAGAATTAACCAAATATGCTGCAAATTGTATGCTGGCGACCAAAATATCTTTTATGAATGAAATGTCGAATTTGGCAGAAAGACTAGGTGCGGATATTGAAGCGGTTCGGCATGGTATTGGCTCTGATCCTCGAATCGGCTATCAATTTATTTATCCGGGGTGTGGATATGGTGGTTCCTGTTTTCCTAAAGATGTGCAAGCGTTGGTGAAAACGGCGAGTGATATTGATTACAAATCATCGATATTGGAAGCTGTAGAAGAAGTTAACAAACGTCAAAAAAATAAATTATTCGAATATTTAAGTCATTATTTTTCTGAAAAAAACCCTTCAGAAAATCTAACAGGAAAAACGATTGCCGTCTGGGGCTTAAGCTTTAAGCCTAATACCGATGATATGCGAGAAGCATCCAGCCGGGTATTGATGGAAGCTCTTTGGCAAATTAATGCTAAAGTTCAAGCTTATGATCCCGAAGCGATGCATGAGACACAAAGAATTTATGGTCAACGAGATGATTTAATCCTGGCAGGAACCAAAGAAGCAGCTCTCAAAGGTGCTGATGCTCTTGTTATTTGTACCGAATGGAGTCAGTTTAGAGCACCGGATTTTGATTTAATAGCCGATTCGCTCAGCGAAAAACTAATTGTTGACGGACGCAACATGTATGATCCCAAAATCATGACAGACAAAGGTTTTGCTTATTATGGGATCGGACGAGGGTTGTCGATCCAAAGGTAAAACCTTTGGCAGGAGCGGGGAGCGAAAAGATAACGTAATAAGTAAAAAGTAAGTAAGTGCTAAGTACTAAGCTCTATAAGGGATTGAAGGTCCTAGGATCTAGGAATAGACTAGGTGCTAGGGAAATAAAAACTTGACTTAACATGCGGTGAAAATCTAGAAGTCTTAGAACTTAGAACTTAGAACTTAGAACTTAGAACTTAGAACTT
>CAZOBX010000374.1:0-4504 GCA_964578045.1 uncultured Kangiella sp.
GGATAGTGAATTGGTTTATCGCAAACGATTACGAAGACGCTTAGAAAGTTACGTTAAGAATGTTCCCCCACACGTTAAAGCCGCTAGACTGGCCGATGCGGAAAATTTGAAGCGAGGTAAGCCTCTAAAACATCAAAACAAAGGTTGGATATCTTATTTGATGACCGCTAGTGGGCCACAACCTATCGATTATATTTCGGCAAATATCGATTATCAATTTTATATCGATCGTCAAATTGAACCTGTGGCTGATGCGATTTTGCCGTTTATTGGTTTGTCTTTTAAAGACATCGTGGATCTACAAATGGGGTTGTTTTGATGCTTAATATTCCACTTGTCCTCTATTTCACTCAAGTCGCCGAATTCAACTAATGAGTGTGAACATTTCAGGTTAAAATCATCACCTAATTAATTATGGATTACTCCAATCCTGCCAGAAAAATAAAAAATACTAAAATGAAGAATTTACAAACAGCCGTAAGTATCATTAAAATCTATTTAGCTGCAGCATTTTGTACCGTGCTGTTAGCAAGTTGCGTATCTAGTGGTAAACAAACCGCCGGTAAGTTAGCGCCTTCTGCTACTCAATACAGTGAGGCGGTTATCCAGGTTTATGCTGCAAGAACCAGGGGAGCAAAAAAGGCTATTTCGGTGCATACCTGGATTAGCGTCAAGCCAGAAAATAGTGAGAACTATACGTCATACGAAATTATTGGTTGGCGATTAAAAAGAAAAGGGACTGCTCTTGTAATTCGTAACGATAAGCCTGACCGAGACTGGTGGGGGCATCAGCCAAAGTTGTTATTGGATATCAGAGGTCCAAAAGCTCAGAGGCTAATCCCAAAAGTAGTCGCAGCGGTTGGTGAATATCCACACCAGAAAAACTATCACGCCTGGCCTGGTCCTAACAGTAATACCTTTACCGCTTTTATTGGTAAACAAGTGCCAGAACTTGGTCTTGATTTGCCATCCACCGCAATAGGAAAAGATTATCGCGAGATCAAAGATATTGTTGGCCTTTCGCCAAGTGGCTCGGGCGTACAAGCATCACTATGGGGATTACTAGGTTTAACTATTGGTATAGAAGAAGGATTAGAGTTGAATCTGTTTGGTCTTAATTTTGAGTTGGACCTATTTGATTTTGCGGTGGAGTTGCCTGGTATTGGTAGAATAGGGATGTCTGATGTTGAGGATTATGAGGAGGAGTTAGAAAATCTAGGCAGTTCTGATTCGACTATTTCAGACTAGCAAGTACTTAGGTGTTTTAAAAATTAGTCAGCTAAATATATCTTAATCTCCCCAACTATAAAAGTAAATTCCAGTAACCCGAAAATTGTTTAATAATATACTATAGCGATGGGTTATTAACTCCAGTCCATCAGACTATTTTCGCTTGCACAACCGTTAAATTGGAGATCAATTATTGATGTCAAACTCTAGGAATAAAACATGCAACTAACCCCATTCCATTTAGCCATACAAATTCGCGATATTGACGAGGCGAGAGACTTCTACGGAATCAAAATGGGATTTCCCGAAGGAAGAAGTAGTAAAGATTGGATCGATTTCAATATGTTCGGCCACCAATTAGTCACGCACTTCAATCCGGCAATTGGTCGGCAGGGAAAAGTATCTAACATTTCTAATCCCGTTGATGGCCATGGCGTGCCGGTACCTCACTTTGGCGTGGTTTTGAATTTTGCTGATTGGGAGTTGCTCGCGACCCAGGTAAAAGGGTTTATTCCCCATTTTATCATTGAGCCAACTATAAGATTTAAAGGCGAGCCGGGTGAACAAGGTACCATGTTTTTTTCCGACCCGTCGGGAAATGCTTTAGAGTTCAAAGCCTTTAAAAATATTGAAATGCAACTATTCGAAAAATAATCCCAGATTAACAGATATGCAAGAAAAGCCTCATTATTTTTCACTAGGGAAGCGCTGAAGCCCGTCAGGGTAAATTGTCATTAGGAAAAAGGACCGAATAATCCAGTTGTGAGGCTCGATTGAATTTTCCTATGGGGATAGTCTCCTGATACCACTTACCTTGCAGTCAGCAATTAGTCCAATAAACCTTAACATTTAGACTAGACTATACTTAAGTCTCCGCAAATATTGGCACACGCAGTCGTTCTATCCAGGCATCACTCCTGGGTATAACAAGATTAAGATGCTCATACTGAAACACATCAAACGCCGTTCAAAACCGTTCATCCTTGGTAAAAGTTTGATTTTGTTCTTGATGGTTTTTATCAGTTTTATCAATGGCTTAGTCTATGCCGATATTGAAAATATTCGATTAACCCGGCTATCGCCCAATGAAGGACTTTCCCAGGGCAGTGTTAACAGTTTACTTCTCGATAATAACGGCTTTCTTTGGCTTGCAACTGAAGGAGGGCTAAATTTCTATGATGGATATGAGGTCAAGCACCTTAAAGGCCCAGAGGATATTTTCACTAATTCGGTTATCAGTTATCTGTATCAGGATTCAAAGGGGCTTATCTGGATCAGTACACTATATTCAGGCTTGTATTCTCTTGACCCTCAAACTATGCGCTTTGAGAAAGTGTTAGATACTGTTATCAAAGCCAATCCTAATGATGTTCAGGAAGTGGTCCACATTGCTGAGGACGCCGAAAATAATCTTTGGTTGGCCGTGACACAGGATTTAATGCTCTATCGTAGAGACACTGGTGAGATAGAAACACCCTTCTCTATAAAGGGCATTGCCACAGAAGATCACACTATCAGGCGTCTGTTGGTCACAGAGCAAGTGATCTATATTGCCACTTCTGATGGTCTATTTGTGATGGACATTGTTACCCTAAAGCGGAAAAAACTGCCTTATCTAAAAACAAAGAGTCCCTCATCGGACCAAAAAAATACCAAGGAACTTTATTTGGATGAGGTGGGGTCGTTGTGGCTTGGCACCGTAGAGGGACTTTATTCAATTCAAACCGATCAGATTGTTGAATATCTTAATAACGACATCGCACCTCCAGAATCTAAACAGTGGGAAGTATTCCGCAATATCTGGCGATTATTACCCACTAAAAATGGTTTTTTTGTTGCTACCGATGATGGGCTCTATGACTTACAATTTGCCAATGGAAGAATGAAGAGGTTGTGGAGTTTTAGTCAATCTCAATACCAGGTATCTGACAATAACATTGTGGATATGCTTTTTGATAGCGCTGGTAATTTGTGGTTGGCTTCACGCACATCCGGAGCTTTTTATTGGGAGCCAAAGACCGGTCAATTCAAAAACATTCATCAAAACGCAGGTGCATCAAATCCCTTGAGTAACGATTCCGTATGGAGCCTTTTGCAAACGAGTGATAACGCGCTCTGGATTGGTACCGACAACGGACTTAATCGACTTTCCGTCAGCGATTACCAGTTAGAATCATTTTTAATTAACCCGGATAAAAAAGCGCTCGACACTGGCAGCAGCATTTACCAGATCATTCAAAATACTGATACCAGTTTGTGGCTAGTAACCGGTAAGGGATTAAGTTTGTTCGATATTCTGAAAAATCAATTAAGGCCTTATTTGATTACGAAAGATAAAAACAGCAAACTTTTAAACGAATATATCTGGGGAATTAACAAAGACCATCGTGGCCGACTTTGGATTATGACAAGGCAAGGGTTTTATCGATTTGATCCCGAGCAAGGAACTATCTCTCAGCTAAGTGTTCTCAACCAAACACTTGATCCGGCATTAGCTTCAACGTTTCTTGGCAGTTTACCTAATAGACCAGAAACCATGTTGATTAGTATGGCGGGCCAGCTATTGCTTTATAACGAGAGATTACAGAAGCTAGAGACTATTTATCAGGTTATCCCTAACCTGCAACAGCACTTTGTAGGTCCGGATAATTGGGCTGTCGACAAAAATAATATCTTATGGTTAGCGGTATCAGGCCATGGTTTGGTGGGTTTGGATGGCGACAGTTTTGAAATTAAGTACCAATATAACTATGCCAAAGGATTACCAAATAATTCGATCTATGGTGTTCAGGTCGACAGCCAAGGGGACCTCTGGTTAAGTTCCCATGCGGGCATTTTGCATATGAATAACAACAGTCGTCATTTTGAACAATTTACTTACAATAACGGTTTGGCAGCCAATGAGTTTAATGGCGGCGCATACACACAATTAAATGATGGTCGAATGGTTTACGGCTCGATGAAGGGCATCACTTTGTTTGATCCAGAAAAAGTAAAATTCAAATCCAACGATATTATTGACTATAAAGTTCTTATCACCGGTATTTCGTTATTATCACGTCCATTGGCAATGCAGTTGACTGATATGAACGGCAATTCGGTTCAGTTAAATCACGATGATATTGGCTTCAAAATTAATTTTTCTACATTGAATTTCAAAAGGGAGCCAAACACTCTTTATCGCATCAAGCTGGAAGGTGAGGAAGTGATTAATTATCCGGAAACGACCGAAACCAACATTATGTTTCCACAGCTCAGGACAGGCGATTACACT
>CAZOBX010000375.1:0-4488 GCA_964578045.1 uncultured Kangiella sp.
TTTGATATACACTCGATTTTTAAGCACTATATGTCTTCGCTCCGACTGTCGTTTATCTATTTACTCTGGTCGGATTATGACGTTCTCTAACGTTTTAATGAAAGTCATTTTATGAGGACATTTTTAGCAAATAATTTAATTAGCAAAAATATAAACTCAATGTAATGATAAAGAGCTCTTTGAATTCGCTTTTTTTGCTGCTGTCGAACCTTGTCGACTAAACCTAACTAGGGTAATGATTAACATGGATCTACTTAAACGTATACGAGAAAAGTTACTTGTTATTCCAGGCTGCTTTGATGTAATTAGTGCGATGCTCATTGAGGACGCCGGATATGAAGCGGTTTTTGTCGGCGGATATTGAATTTCAGCCAGCCCCTAGGCTATCCTGACATAGGATTAATGGGTATGAATGAGATGCTTTCCATCAACCGCAACATTGCTTCATCGGTAAGAATTCCCGTTTTTACAGATATCGACAACGCATATGGAGATGTTGATCATGTTAAAGTAGTTATTCATTCTCTTAACGAGATAGGGGTAAGTGGCGCAGCGCTCCATCCTAACAGCATCATTCCCCTGCTGCGTTCTTTATTGGACAAAGCATCAATAGACGGTGTGACTCAATATTCTAGCCATTCTTTCGACGAGGTTTTGCGTCCTGGGCGAGTGACAACGTTTGGGATTTAAAATCACTCATGGAGTATGTGGGCTGGCGTGATGCAAAATCAAGAAACAATGGCTCATAAATTCTGCCCAATATCGTACTGACGGCAAGTTGAACTAACTTGTCTTCAAAACACGAAATGGCCAGTGGCCGAGTGCTGCCATCCTCTTTTGGGATTTCAGTTATCCTGGCTGGTTTCGGTTTATAAGTGCCACGGCGGATCCTCGATAAAAGACACATAATATTTTCATCGAGATTTACTCCATAAGCATCTTTCATTACTTTATCTACACCAATCGCTTTTCTCCCATTGAGACTGTTGTAGATCTCTTTCAACAAATCAATGTTAATTATGTGTCCAAGATTATTAAACACAATATCACCACGACCCTCTGATAGTTCACTTATGCGATCAAGTTTCGTTAACCATGTTTTAATTCCGTCGTTGCTGAGTACGGACATTGTTTCTCTCTTTCGCTAGTTTACTCTGCTGCCCCTTCGCCATGTAAACGGCTTTCCCGCTCTCAGACTACTATGAGCAACTCCGACTTCCATACACCCATCACATCAAACTCACTGCTACGCTTGTTCTAACGTTACCTGCTGATCCTTGCAGGAAGTATATGGATCTCCTGAGTTCAGTCGTATATCTCTATAAACTCGCCAACGCCTGTGACTCCGGTGGGCAGTGTTGATTGGATTTCCAGTTGACCTTTCAACACTCATGGCCTGCTACAAGGGCAATAGTATCGGCACACCAACAACCACAAGAATTTCGGAGCTATCACGTTCACCATTTGGTTTCGGCTCGAATATTTCGCTGTCTACGCTTCGTCACTTTTGTTACCGCCAGCAACGCAAGACTCGCTAGGCGGTAGAGCTGGTACTCCTTCCGCAACAGGACTTTCACCTGCAAGATACACGCTGCTTTTCCCAGCGCACCGCCCATTTCCTCGAAAAGTTCACCCGTTCTCTAGAGGCCTGTTAAAACAAGCCTGCCAGTAGAATTTAACATTTATTGTACATTAAGCTACCTGACGCTCGTCCAAATCATCAGACATTGGATCGATTGTGCTAAGTAAGCCTTCAAGATCAATTAATGATTTATGGCATATTACCACCACCTCCGCCGCTACCCACCACCGTAACGCTAATATATTTTACTCCTCCAGTACCACACTGATTTTTGCCCATAAACTGAACCAAACCATCATTGGGACCCACAATTGCACTTAAGTATCTTGAGTTGCCACCACTCAAAATACCCCAATATTCAGGATCAACGGTTACTTTAGCTTTAACGTTATACGGATATGGCAGATACCATTTATATGAAGTTGCACCTTCTACTGTAGAGCCTGTGTAGCTGACAATAGCTCCGTAACTAACACTCGTTGGCCCAAATAGTGATGTCGGAGAAGAGGGCTCACCCACCCAAACATCTTTTCTTGCTTGCGTACCGGCTACAGTTGCTTGAATGAACCCCGGTGCTCTCGTGTTATTTGCGGCTTGAACTGTAACCGACATATTGCTGCTGCTAACTATTTGAAGATTAGTCGATTTTTGCCATGTCACAGGTAGGTCGTCAGGATTAGAAAGTACAAAGGATGTGCCTGCGTTGTAACACACATAACCATCTCCTTCCAGCGGGCCAATTGTGTCATTACGAAAGCTCGCTACAATCAATCTTACATCATTCAAAGACCGTGAGGCATCACTGTAATTAGCTATCCCAAGAGCCTGTCCTGTAACAGGGTGGGTTAGATTTGGATTAGAAAAAAAATCGATTAAATCAAATGGTCTTCCTCCAGCCATAACAGTCCCCCAATTTGGGCCGACAGGATCAATATGTCCAAAACTATAATCAAATGCCGCATTTTGACAAGTAATATTATCATTACCACAATCTCTTGTTCTATCATGTCTGAGGCCCATCACATGGCCTAATTCGTGAATTACCAATACCGGTTCTACATTCATCAAACCTCTTTGGCCAACTGCAAAAGCGTGTTCTTCAAAATCAATAACAGTACAGGGAAAATTATCACCACAAATTTCATTTGCCTGACCATTTGCTGCTATACCTTCAAAGACCAAAAATACCAGATCAGCTGCAGTTTCGTTTCTCCAATCATGAACAATTCCAAACACCCCATTAGCAGGGTTTGACAAATCATTAGTCAAGTTAGCCAGGTTAGGATAGTTATTCTCATTAACTGTAAGCTCTCTCATATCAACAATGGTTATGTCTATATCAACATTGCTATTAGTCAGTGATTCATTGCCATCATCTATTGCGGAGATTATTTGAGTTTCGATATTTGCTACGCTACCCGCAGCTACCCTCGCGTCATCAGTATAAACAACTAATAACGTCACATCAGTTGCGAACGAATATGACGACACTAAAAATGAGACAAGTATCCATTTTATCTTTTTAAAAACTTTCATATTATTATCCTTATTTTAAATTAGTATTTGAATATTAATCATATTCCAAACCATTAGTATCGATTTCATACATTGCCGAAATTCCCTTTTCAGCGCTTTCTAGCAGAATGATTTTTTTACTTTTTTCAAAGCTAATTCTGCCAGTTAAAATATCGTTATAAACCACAAGCCTTACCTTTGATCCAGGGATCCCCTTAACCCTCCCTCTTAAAATTGTTCGATTATTCGTTGTTTTAATTTTGTTGATTGCAATATACGATGATTGACTATCTTCAAAAAAATTCACCCTTAAGTTGATTTTGGGCTCACGACTATGTTTTTCCCTCTCAATATTTTTTTTAATAACATTAATATTTACACGAAAAGGCTCACCTTTTTTAGTGATTCTATCGGTCATAAATGATGACAGGTTTTTTTTCATTTTTTCTTCTAGAAGATTGATTTCTAATGAACTTATAGATACATCATCAATTAAATAATTCTGAACCAACTCTGAATAATCATTTTGTGAAAATGTTGGTAGAGATGTCATCAGGGCAAAAATTAAAAAAGCGTATTTCATTTGATACCTTCCTATTAGGTTTGACTATAGCGAGTGGTTGTACCTTCATTAATCTCAATATGAGTTTTACGTACTTCTAATCCATTATTGCCGTAGGATATGATTAGCAGAGATTCCAGTTTTCCTTTTGTCAATAAATTAGATTCCTTTGCTTTCGTTACCCGTCGACACACGACCATGAAACAATCAATCTAAGCCAACGCTCGATGAACAAGCGTGCAAAAATTTATTGTTGAGAACTAACAGCACGATAGTGCTTCCCTGCTCCTTTATAGTGCAAGTGATTTAGGAGAAAACCGAATGGTCTGTGTGTAAGAGTCACATAACAAACAATTAATGTCAATTAACCATTCGGAAAAGAGTAGACTGGTTGGTTGATGGGATAGCTCAAAGCGATTATTTTCATATTGCTAAGTGGAAAGCGCTATACTCAGCATAAGTTCCCGCCTTGCGGCAGAATAACTTCTTAGTTTATCAGTAACAATCATTAGTGGCGAAACTGCTGACCTTATAGAAGCTTCTTAAAGAAACGATTATCCCAGACTTATCAAATTTGGCAGTTCTTCCACAGGACCCCCCATAAAGATAGATTACCTAAACTTTATAGAAACTTTTGTATATTTTCTTCTCAATTGGTGCAACCTAATCTCAGATTTTTTGAGAACTAGTCAAAATACAAACCTTAACTAAAAAAGTTGCACTAGCCTCCCGTTTTAGCCCTTAGCCTCCTTTATTAGCAAAGAGTTTAACCTCGGAGAGGAAAATCCAATATAAAACAAGTTTAAATTCCGGCAAACTATTTTATCAC
>CAZOBX010000376.1:0-4461 GCA_964578045.1 uncultured Kangiella sp.
AGGCAAAACCGCCTCCAGGATTAAAAGCAAAGAAATACTCTCGGAATTCATACTGGTAATTTCCTCAAACTAAGCCTATCAAATATCAAACTATTATCGATTATCGATCTATTCATCATCTTCATCATCTTCATCATCTTCATCATCTTCATCATCGTCTTCGTCGATTGCTAACTCATTAGCAACACTTGACGCCCCTTTAGTATTTCGTTTTTTTATGACTCGCCAAACAAGAAATCCGATGATTCCCAATACCAAGTTGGCCCCAATCCCCACATATAACCAGTTGATTGTCGATTTTGGCTGCTGTTTTGGTTCTTCCGATTGTTGTTGAGCTTCTTCGACCGGTTTTTTTTCGACTACTTCCGGCTTTTTTTCTACCACTTCCGGTTTTTTTTCTATCAATGGCTCTTCGACGACTGGCTCAGATGCAGCGGGTTCCTCAATCAGTGATTTAGTAGTAAAAGTAATGACTTCTGGGTTAACCGAAAATTGGCGCCCTAGTACAGATTCACCGGTTATTTTAAACTCAACACTGTATTCACCGCCAGCAATGTTTGCTGGAATTTCTAAAGGGATTGTGGGGTCTTCAATGCCTTGATACAGCTTTTCACCATCCGGTTTACTGATGGTCACGTTTATTTTAAGACTTTCCGGTCGTACGATATCATCTCTGACCGACAAAATAATCTTATGAGGAGTGAGATTATCCTCCGATACTTCAACCTGTGTCACTAACGGTGATCCATAAATATTAATCGCGTGACTTCTGACTCGCTCAAAGGTTGGGCTGGTCACGTGCAATCGTAATTTAAGCTCGCCTTCAAAACTATCAGTAAAAAAGTTTTGTTTAAAGGTGTTGCTGCCACTGTCAAAAAACATGGCTAATTTGCTTTTTTGACCGCCTTTGTTTTGCTCTAATTTCGCATCTACCAGGCTAAGAAAATCCGGATTACTAATAACGCTTCCTTCTTCAAGCAGTTGCAACTCGTAGTTAATCGCTTCACCTGCAAGTAAATTATTGGGAAGCTCAGCAATCGATAGACCTAATTTACTCACCACCATCACCCGGTTATCGGGATCCACCTCAGCGTCTATTTTCCATTCACCAGTTTCCGGTTTTTGCAAAGTGACCAGGTCATAACCATCCGTTGAAAACCAGCGGACTTTTGAAGTTGCTGAATCTTTACTCAAAATTTCGCCACTTGGCGAAATTAATTTAGCGGGTGAAGTTGCATCTTTTCTAAAAACCAGAACAGTCATTTCATCAATGCTGGCATCAACCGAAAATTGGTTGTCGGTAATCGGCAAATTATCCCTCGAAGCTGCTTGTTCAAATATCTTAAGAAAGACTTTCTGTAGTTCAGCCGCATCATTCACCGCTTGATACCATCCATCGGTTTGAGTAGACAGTTGCCTCAATAAATCATGATCGGCATTCTGAGATAAGGCGATGGTATGAATGGCAACCCCGGCTTTTTTTAGTTTAGGCAGGATTTTATTAAGAATTCTTGCTCTTTCACGAGCGTTGACCGAAGCATCTTTTGAGATATCAACCATGCCATCAGTCAGCAATATAAAACTACGCTTTTCTCGTGGATCAGGTTTTGTCCAACCATACGAAGCTTTTTCTAATACACTGCCAATATTGGTGTATAGCCCCATAGAATTAATATTTTTGGCTGTTTTAGTGGCTTTGCGCTGCCAACTGGCGTCAACCGTCGATAGCGGCACCAACATATTGATATAACGCCCAAATGCCCATACACCGGCATCTGAGCCTTTAGGTAGCAAATTAGTGACTAATTGTAATGCAGGGATCCGGAGGTTATTGGGATCATTTTTTTTCATGCTGCCTGAGATATCAATCAACAGACGGACATCTGCCTTGTTGTTTTTATTGCTGGTATTACTGGCGCTTTCGACATGGGTAGTCAGACAAAACAGGCACAAGCCCAACAAAATTCCTAACGACTTTGAATTTTCCATAATTATTGGCCTTGCATAGAAAAGATGATATTCAATACCAGTTTAGACCAATTTTAGAATATTTCATAATATTCAGTGAGATAGGAGCCCAGATTTAACTTTTTGTCAGTAAATTGTAGCTGGAACTAACAATCTGCCCCAATCGCTTTGCAAAGGGTTGAAAAATAGTCATCTTCCACCAGATAGTCTTCGAGATCAACCATATCGATATCAGCCTCACTAATCACTTTATTGTGAATACTCATATTGGCTTTTTCTGTAGACTGTCGATCGCCGGTCACCAGAGGATGCCAATCTGGTAAAGGCTTGCCGTTGGCCAGCAGCTTATAACCGCAGGTTTCGGGTATCCAGGACAATTCTTTGGCATTTTCGGGTGTAATTTTAATGCAATCAGGGACAAAGGTGTGGCGATCGCCATAAACTGAACACTGGCATTTTTTGGTATCCAGATATTCGCAGACAATATTGGTCAAGAATATCTCATCAGTATCTTCATCTTGGAGTTTGTGGGCACAACACTGGCCACAGCCGTCACAAATGGATTCCCACTGTTTTGGGTTTAATTGATCAAATGGGACTGTTTCCCAGAATCTATCGACATCAGTCATATTTTACCGTTGCTTGTGCTATTGGGATCTGTTGAAATTCGAGGCTGATTTTATCACCTGAATTTAAAGATGCAACACCCTTTGGTGTGCCGGTTAAAATAATATCCCCTGGATACAAGCTAAAATGGATCGAAATGTGTTGGATCAGCCCAATGATATCAAATAACATATCTTTGGAATTTCCTTGTTGAACGTAGTTTTCATTTTTTAGCATAGCAAAATCAATGTCTGACAGTGTGATCGCTTGATCAAAAGGAATAAATCCACTGACCGGACAGGCGCCATCAAAACTTTTGGCTTTTTCCCAAGGTTGGCCTTTAGATTTTAGCTCTGATTGCAAATCTCTTAAGGTAAGATCAAGTGCCAGCCCGATACCTCGGATGGCAGAAAAGGAATCTGACTGGTTCGCCCTGCAAAGTGATTGACCGATCAAAATCGCAATTTCGAGCTCATGATGACACTCTCCTTGATTCTTAGGAATTCTGATTTGATCGCACAAATCAACCAGAGTATTGGTCGACTTTATAAATAATAACGGCGTGTCAGGAATCGGATTGTTGAGTTCTTTTGCATGTGCCACATAGTTTCGGCCGACACAGACAATTTTTGTCGTTGGCCAATCGTATTGGCCAATAGTCTTTCCTGATTGATTGATTTTCTTGGGGTAGAACATTGGAATTGCCTTGCATGAAAATAGTTAACCTCAACTCCGGCTAAGAGCAGCCATCCAGCATCAGTATTTTAGCGAATCTTCGGATACCGTATCCGGTCTGCCAGATAACCTACACCAGTGGCGAAATAATGAGAACGATTCCATTTCATAATAATATCAAAATTAGGATAAACCAGATAAACTCGCCCTTTCGCCCCCCCTGGCGCTATCAAATAAGCATTCAATTCAACCTGTGGTAAATCACGGCCATCCATGCGCCGGACACCGGAAAGTTGCCACTGAGATAAAGACTGCATGTGTTTTTTACCGATTTTATAGTCCTCAAAATTTCCACTTAACCGAACCTGACGTCCCCAACTTTTGGTTTTATCCCAGCCATAACTCGCCAGGTAGTTTCCCATCGAAGCAAAAATATCGCCTTTATCTGACCAGATATTCTTTTTGCCATCATTATTGGCATCAACAGCATATTGCAAAAAACTGCTCGGCATAAACTGGCAATTCCCCATAGCACCCGCCCAGGATCCCTTCATGTTTTCTAATTGGATATGCCCTTCTGCTAATATTTTTACCGCCGCCATTAGCTCTTTTCTGAAAAAACTGGCACGTCGCCCTTCAAAAGCCAAAGTCGCAAGAGAACTCGGTACCGAATAATTGCCCGTGATGGTTCCAAAGTTGGTTTCCTTTCCCCAAAGGGAAACAATATAGTGAGCAGGAACTCCGGTAGATTCTTCCGCCTGGATTAATTTTTGCTGATTCAGTTTAAACTGCTCGCGCGCTTTTTTGATCTTCCACGGCGGGATCACTTTAGTCAGATATTCTTCATGGGTCATTCGCCCTTCTGGCTGGTGCCTGTCCAGTTTGATCACTCGCGGAATAAACTTTAACGAGGTGATAATCTGATCGACTAATTCCTGATCTGCGCCCTGCGCTAACATATCGGGTTTTAGTGTTTCCTTCCATTGTTCAAAAGACGATTTTTCATTGGATCCAAGGCTAGTGGATTCGACCTTACTGAATACCGGCATTTCTTCAGCACGCACCGTCCCTTTATCGACCAAACCAACCATACCGACAAGTGAAAACAAAACCGACAAACCAAATCCGTTTTTTAATATATTCAATCAAAACTCCAAAAACAAAATTTATTTCCTGCTGACTAACACTTAGAACTTAGAACTTAGAACTTAG
>CAZOBX010000377.1:0-527 GCA_964578045.1 uncultured Kangiella sp.
TTTTTGTATAGCGTGAAAGGAAACAGGCAGCGGTGATCGTTCCGGCTCCTTTACCGCCTAAATTACTCATATCTGCAAAGTTGGAATCCAGTTGTTGCTGGTATTCATCCCACAAAGGTAGGCGCCAAGCTCTGTCGCCGCATAATTCGCCGGCATTTAATAATTCATGAGCAAGTGGATTATGATTACTTAAAAGTCCTGATGCTTGATCGCCTAACGCAACAATGCAGGCTCCGGTCAATGTCGCTACGTCGATCACCACATCGGGGTCAAATCTTTCGACATAAGTCAGTGCATCACAAAGAACCAATCGTCCTTCCGCATCGGTATTGAGTATTTCAACCGTCTGTCCTGACAAAGTGGTGACAATATCGCCAGGGCGACAGGCATTTCCGCTTGGCATATTTTCAGCAGATGCGATGACCATTACCAAATTAACTTTTAAAGCCATTTCTGTGACGGCGATAAAACACCCAAAGACGCCAGCGGCCCCGCACATGTCATATTTCATTTCATCCATGCGTTCA
>CAZOBX010000377.1:537-4440 GCA_964578045.1 uncultured Kangiella sp.
TAAGGAAATCCCGCCACTATCAAAGGTGATCCCCTTGCCAACCAGTACGATCGGTTTTTGTGCCGAATCGGTACCATTATATTTAAGCACAATCAGCTTGCCCGAATTTTCAGAGCCTTGAGTTACCGCGGTAAAGGCGCCCATGCCCATTTCTTTAAGCTCTATTTCATCTAGCACCAGGCATTCCACGTTATCGTTAGCAATTGCCAGCATTTTGGCTTGTTCTGCAAGGTACGCCGGATTGGCAATGTTCGGCGGTAGATTGGCTAAATCTCTCGCCTTGTGAGCGCCTTTAGAAATTGCTAAACCTTCTATTATTGCTTTTTCGCCAATCGCCAATTCTTTACGAGTGGTGACGTTGAATACCAGTCGTCTGACGGGCCGTCGGGCAGCGTCGGATTTACTTTTAAATTCTTCAAAAGCGTAAAGAGTATCTTGGGTGGATTCAACCGCGTGGCGAACTTTCCAGTGAGTATCTCTGCCTTTCACATTAAGCTCGCTCAAAAAACAAACTGCTTCCATTGAGCCTGTTTCATTTAAGGTGGTGATCGCTTTGGCGATCACTGTGTGATAGTGCTTATCAGAAAAATCACGTTCTTTGCCACAACCAATCAACAAAACGCGATCAGACAGAGTATTTGGCACATTATGCAGCAACAGTACTTTACCCAATTTTCCTTCCATATCGCCGCGGCGTAATAAATTGCTCAGGTAGCCCTCGCTTACGTCATCTATTTGCTCGCCCGCTTGAGAGAGTTTTCGTGACTCAAATACGCCGATAACAACGCAAGCGCTGCGCTGCTTTTCAGGATTACCACTTTTTACATTAAATTCCATCTGAAAGACCCTGGATTGAGATTTGTGATTGAATTAGTTTGTCATTATCGCGTCTATAGGTCTGTTACATTATCCACAAGCAGTGCTAAAATAGCGGACTAATAGACGACATAAGATCGGATAACTGGTCAAAACGAGAGTTTACCCGATTAAAATGTTTTAATTAAGTAAAACTATCACTTTTCTTCCCACAACAGGAACTCAAATTTCGCCGCTAAAGCGCTATTGATGCAATTTGGCCGATAATCGACCGGGTATTTAGTTTGATACTAAAACACTATATTAACAAAGACATTTATCAAGCAACTGGGGCTATTTTGCTAGTGCTTATTTTGATCTTCGTCAGCTCCCGTTTTGTCAAATATATCCAGTTGGCGGTAGACGGCACGATTTCTGCGGAAGCCGTTTTTTCTTTATTGGCTTTGCAAATACCAGCCGTTGCTGGATTTTTGCTGCCATTATCCTTTTTTTTGGCGATTTTACTGACATTTGGGCGACTTTATTCAGATAACGAATTGGTGGTGGTTCATGGTTTGGGTATTGGCCAAAGAGATTTGGCAAAAATGCTAATGCCGATGGCGTTGGTGTTTGCTTTGATCGCCGGAAGTCTGTCCACTATTTTAACCCCTTGGGCTATTTCACAAAGTCAGGTACTAATGGCGGAGCAGGCAGCGCAAGCTAAGCTAGGGATATTTTCGGCAGGACGATTCAGGGAAAATAGTAACAAAGACGGTATTGTTTTTGTAGAATCGAAGACTGATGATGGGGTGATCAGCGGAGTGTTTTCGGTTAGTCGCACGACTTCAGGCGACAGCCAAGCTAAGTCCTTCCTGAAGATCCAGACCGCCAAGCAAGGCAGACAATGGGAAAATGAAGATACTGGCGTCAATTATCTTGTTTTGGAACAAGGTCAGGTGCTTGCGAGAGAGCAAAGCATTGTGCCAGAGCAAAACTTAATATCCGATAATAAAATGCAAACAGAACAGGATTTATCAACCGCTGAAACTGTTTCGGATCAGCAAAGTAAAACCGATTTAACTCGCGGTAGCTGGCAAATAACAGAATTTTCGTCCTTTTATAATCGAATTGTGCAAGATGATTCGATACAAGTAAAAAACAGTACTAAATCCACATCAACCATCGGACTGCTGCTAAATCGCGGCAATGAACAATGGGCAGAAATTCATTGGCGTTTGGCGGCACCTCTATCTATTCCTTTAATCTGCTTGTTAGCGGTGCCTCTTTCGAGGACCCAACCAAGGCAGGGAAAATTCGCTCGGTTATTGCCATCCATTTTGATCTATTTAATCTATGTTCTTTTGATGATGTATTCTCGCAAACTTATCGAGACCGGTCGAATCCCAAGCCTGTTAGGGTATTGGTGGATCCATGCTGGTTTGTTAATGTTTATCTATTGGTTGTATCGGCCGGCAAAAATAAAGCGCAAAAATATCAGAATAAAATCCGACCAGGCCAAAGTAAATGTTTAATTTACTCGAACGGTACATTGCCAGGCATGTCATTTCGGCCAGTTTGTTAATCTTATTTTTGTTGATCGTTTTGCGCGCCATGTTTAGTTTGTTGGATGAGTCTAAATCGATCGGTGAAGGCAGTTACCAAACAGCCGACGCATTATTATTTGTCGCCCTGATGCTGCCTCAAAAAGTGCTCGAAGTATTTCCCATGGGCGTATTGATCGGCTCATTGTTTGGTTTGGGAATACTAGCCTCTAACAATGAATTAACGGTAATGCGTGCTGCCGGCATGACCACCTGGAGAATCGCGGGAGCAACTTTAAAAGCCTCACTAATTTTAATGTTGGCGGCGTTATTTTTAAGTGAGATCGTGGCTCCAGTGGCGAGTAAAGCCGGCCAGCAACTACGTACGGCGGCGCTCAGTGATGGAAAAATATCACGCTCGGCAACCGGATTATGGGCCAAACGAGATAACCAAATCATTCATATAGCCAGTATCCATAAAAACGGAGAAATGCACAATATTTCCATATTTGAGCTGGATAAGGATTATCGTTTGGGTCAATTGACTGAAGCGAAAATGGCTAAAATAATTGATGGTGCCTGGTTTCTTTTTGAGGTGACTACAGAAAAGTTTGAGCCAAACCGGATAGACAAAAAATCACTCAAAAAAATGAAATGGCAAAACCCGCTTAATGAAGACAATATTGAAACTTTGACATTACAGCCAGAAACTTTAAACGTTAATGGTTTGCTTAAGTACCAGCAATATTTGTCAGATAACGCACTGGATGCCAATGAAGTGGAATTGGTAATATGGCAAAAACTGTTTCTACCTTTGTCAATTGCAGTAATGATGCTACTTGCCGCAAGTTTTGTCTTTGGTCCGATGAGAGATGTGTCGATGGGGGCGAGGATATTAACCGGAGTGATGCTTGGTTTCGGTTTTCATTTAGCCAAACAATCTTTTGGTCCGATCAGCCTGATCTACGGAGTCTCACCTTTTGTTGGCGCATTTATTCCGTTAGTTGTGTTTGCCGGTTTTGCCTATTGGTTGATGCAAAAATCTAGTTGATGTTTATGCCTGTATACCAATTCCGATATTCGTGCGGGTATCAAGCATAAAAACAATCCGATATCGCTCCCTTTGCCAGCGACCATGATCCATGATTTAAGTGAACTTATGGCTACTGATAGTACTCAACTTAAATTAACTAGTACCTTTCCGTTTCCCGACACCGCACAAATCTATGACGATGCGCAATCCGCCAAACCGGCCACTAAAAATAATAGAAATTCAGTAAAGAATTAGCAGTTTTTAATAAGAGCCTGTAAGAATAAACAAACATTGTTGCGTAACGGTTTGGCGCCAAAGATGTGAACTAGAACGTCATTATAGAGCTTGCTAAATTACCGCATATAGTTTATGTTTCATTGTAATCATTAACCCAGACCAAAAATGCATAAGGAAGACACGCACCGATTTTTCGGTTAGAAAGGACTCTTTAAATAGAATTCTCTTATTACTTTTTTTACCGGAAATTGAAATCAATTTTCAGGGTTTTGTTGGTCTTTTTTCGACTGAATTATT
>CAZOBX010000378.1:0-4402 GCA_964578045.1 uncultured Kangiella sp.
ACTTGTCAAGAAATGCGAGGAGCGCTCGAAATGCAAGCAGCTGAGCCTCCCGGCAGCTCTCCGTGAGTACTTTGTCGAGCTATGCGAAAAGAAACGCCAGAACACAGGCAAGCGAATATTGGATTCGGAGGGAATATGACCCGACCTGCATTCTGGGTGCTGCCACCGCTCGGAAGTTGAACAATTGTTTTCATTTGCAAAAATTAAACAACTACATCGACGAGATATTATCGAACAGGAACCTCATTTTAAAAGTAAAGGACTACAGAGTTTTTATCAAACCGCCTATAAAATCGAATGGTGACTTGCGATTGATAACAAAACAAGATAAATGGTTAAAAAGGGGATGAAAATATGATTAAGTTTTGTTTTGGATTACTGTTTTTTTCTGCAAACTTTCTGCACGCCGCACCAATGATGTTGCCAGAAGCGGTTAGTAATAATGCAGTAGCGATTGTCAATGTTAATGGTCAACCAACATTATTTAGTTTCAATGGTTTAGCAACGGGTAAATCTTTCAAAGATATTCATGCGAAAGCCTATTCCATGAATCTTAAAACCAATAAAAGTAAGGTTGTAGCCAGTTTACCCGATGGGAAAGGCCGCTTAGCAAGTATTGCTGTAACGCTTAATAATCGGGTTTTTGTTATCGGTGGTTATACGGTTGCTGCAGATCACAGTGAGGTTTCTACAGACGAAATCTACGAATATCTCCCATCAGAAAATAAATATCAACTGATAACCAAAATGCCTGTAGCAGTCGACGATACGGTTGCATTGGTTTATCAAAATCGTTATCTCTATCTGGTTAGTGGTTGGCACGACACCGGCAATGTTAATTTAGTTCAGGTATTTGATAGCCTAAAAGAGCGCTGGTTTAATGCCACGCCATTTCCTGGTGCGCCGGTATTCGGGCACGCAGGAGGGATCGTTAATAATCAGTTTTTGATCGTTGACGGAGTTAAGGTCAATCGTGTCGTGAACGGCAAACGTCAATATGGGCCATCAAATGAAAATTGGATTGGCAGAATCGACAGTCAAAATCCCGCTGTGATTGATTGGACAAGAATAAAAAAACATCCTTTCAAACCCTTATATAGAATGGCTGCGACGGGCATTAATAAAAAAAATAGAATTATTTTTGCTGGTGGTAGCGATAACCCCTACAATTATAATGGTATCGGGTATGACAAACAGCCGAGCCAGGCATCTGCTAGTTTGTTTAGTTATGACTTTGATAAGTCGGTTTGGCTGGTTCACCAATCATTGCCTAAAGCTTCTATGGATCATAGGGGATTATTGCAAAATGACGACACGTTATATATTGTGGGCGGAATGGGAAAAAAGCAAAAGGTACTCGATATCATTCAATCTATTCCATTGGCTAGCTTGAGCCTTAAAAAGGAAGCAAAATGACTAAAGTAAAACCTTATGGCAGCTGGAAGTCTCCTCTTAGCGCAGAAAAATTAGCTGACAAAGGCATTCGTTTCGGCCATATGTGCATTGATGGGGATGATCTTTACTGGTTGGAATCTCGTGCCAAAGAGCAAGGTAGGGGCGTGCTGGTCAAGCATAGTGCTGATGGTATAGTCAAAGATGTTTTACCTCAGGAGATTAGTGTTCGCTCTAAAGTTCATGAGTATGGCAGCGGTGACTTTTTTGTCGATAGACAAATTGTTTACTTTGCCAATGCAAAGGATCAATGTGTTTATCGATTTGACGGCAAGTTGGTTCGACTGACAGAACACAACCTGAAAGCCGAACATCGATACGCTGATTTTATGATTTCTCCAGATAGAAAATTCTTGGTTTGCGTAAGGGAAACCCACCATAGAAATGCAGTGATCAATGATTTAGTCAGCATCTCTTTGATTGAAGGTGTTAACCAGCTTGCTGAAGCCGGAAAGGTCAAGGTTTTGCACACTGGATTCGATTTTTACAGTTTTCCTAGAATGAGTAAACTTGGACATCGAATCTGTTGGACTTGCTGGAATCAGCCCGATATGCCCTGGGATGCTGCAGAGCTCTGGGTGGCTGACATGCATCAAGATGGATCGTTAGACGCCGCTCATCAAATCGTCGGAGGAAACGATCAAGGTGCACTGGAGAAGCCAACTCAACAGTCGATTTACCAACCGCTATGGAGCGACGATGGGGTGTTACATTACATCAGTGATATCAGCGGCTGGACTAATATTTATTCCTGTCGGGATGGCGTATTAAACGCGTTAACCCCGATCGACAGAGAGTTCGGAATTCCACAATGGATTTTAGCCAGTTCTACCTACGCGATTAGCGCCAAGAATCAAATATATGCGGTTTATCTGCAGCATGGTCAACAACTGCTTTGCCACATTGATGCTGATACCGGCCATATTGAACCTATCGCATTACCGTTTAAGGATTTTGGTGATCATTTATTAATTTCCAATGATGTGTTGTATTTTCGTGCCGCTGGACCGGCGGTTGAAGAGGCAATCTATCGTTTTGATCTTTGCAGCAATCAATTTGAAAAACTCAGCCAAAGTAAAACCTTTCCTCTGTCCGTTGAAGAGTTAAGTGTGGCACAAACCCTTGAGTTTGAATCGCATAACCGACGCCCATGTCATGCTTTTTATTATCCACCCAAAAATACTCAATATACCGCACCAAAAAATACTCAGCCGCCATTGATCGTCATGAGCCATGGTGGACCTACAGCCATGACAAATAATTCTCTTAATACTGGGATACAGTTTTGGACTCATAGAGGTTTTGCAGTCGTGGATGTGAATTATGGCGGAAGTACCGGCTTTGGTAAAAAATATCGGAACTCATTGCATGGTAATTGGGGCATTGTGGACGTTGAAGATTGTATTGCTGCTGCAGGTCATCTGGTTACTAAAGGTCTTGCGAATAGAAAAGCCCTTTTAATTCGTGGCGGAAGTGCGGGCGGTTATACCACTTTGTGTGCGCTAACCTTTCACGATGTTTTTGCTGCTGGAATGAGTCGTTATGGGGTTGCTGACTTGGAAAGTCTGGCTTCAGATAGCCATAAGTTTGAAGCCCGTTATCTCGATAGCGTTGTGGGACCTTATCCACAGCAAAAGGCACTTTATCAAGCCAGATCGCCTATTCATTCGACCGATCAACTATCATGCCCCATTTTATTGCTGCAAGGTGAAGATGATAAAGTGGTACCACCAAATCAAGCTGAAATGATGGTTGAGGCATTAGCTGAAAAGAAAATTCCATACGCCTATAAATTGTACAAAGGGGAAGGGCATGGTTTCAGAAAAGCCGAGACAATTGTGGATGCACTCAATTCTGAGTTGAGTTTTTATCGTCAGGTGCTTGAGATAGAAAATGAAGAAAAAATTCCGAAGCTAGAAATACAATTTTTATAAGGTTCTGTTTTACAGACGACGCTTAATAGTCAATTCGAGTTGTTCGGTCCAGAATTGCTTTTATATTGTTCAATGTAAAAAACGTTTCTTGTCGTTGCTACTGCCAACCGTGGATCTGAACCTTCAATTACTGATTTGTAGCACAACTCAGTGACTCCATAAGGCAAGTTACTAGCAATGTTTGGGGAAAATCCAACTTTTAGGTACAATATCAAAACACTGATTATCGAGTTGAGATAAAAATCCGATGCATAAAAGTATTCACCAACTTATTGAGCAAAATCGACTCTGGGCGAGCCAGTTCGAAAAAGACAACCCGGGCATATTTGACAAACTGGCAAAACAACAAAATCCAGAGTATCTGTGGATTGGTTGTAGCGATAGTCGAGTTCCAGCCAATACGATTGTCAACTTGCAACCAGGCGAAGTGTTTGTTCATCGTAATGTGGCAAATTTAGTTAACCATTCCGATCTCAACGTATTGTCGGTGATAGAATATGCCGTCAGGGTATTGAAGGTGAAGGATATAATTTTATGTGGCCATTATGGCTGTGGTGGCGTCAAGGCGGCGCTCGATCGCTGTGAATACGGCATAGTCGACAACTGGTTAAGAGTCATTAAAGATACCTATCGCACTTATTCTAAACATTTTCATGCGATAGACAATGAAACAGAAGAACTCAATTTATTGTGCGAATTAAATGTGGTAGAGCAAGTTCGTAATATATGTCATACGTCGATTGTGCAAAATGCCTGGATTGAGGGTGCGGAGTTATCGGTGCATGGTGTTATATATGGCGTAGAAGATGGCTTGCTTAAAGATCTGGATGTCACCACTAGTTCTGTGGATGAAATTGAAGCCATTTATCAGTTAAAGCCGAAAGACTAAACTTATCAACTCAGCCTGTTGTAGAATTAAAAAATTTTGCAATATATACCCGTTCCACCTCAAGATGCAGGCTTCAGTGTTCAGCCAGGAAACTTGAACAAGGCATCACTCGCAGGGAAGACCCAAA
>CAZOBX010000379.1:0-4357 GCA_964578045.1 uncultured Kangiella sp.
GGACATCAAAAACAAAAAAGATTTAAAGACTTTATTCACCACGGAGGCACGGAGGAACGGAGAAAAGAAAAGTGATAAGGTAAAAAGATACCTAACCATTTAGAATTTAAAGTGTTTGTCTTTTATCTTTTAACTCCGTCTCTCCGTGCCTCCGTGGTGAAATATGTTTTTGTGTTTAGCTTTTATGTCCGCTATTCGAACTTTTGAGCCCTTAAGGATAAAAGCTACGACTGGCCGAAACGGTTAACGTCCGAAGGGGTAGCCTTCGGACTTGTCCAACCTATACTAAACTCATCAGAGATTTCTTGGAATAATCAGCCAATTCATTCAAACGGTTTTCACGAACTTTTATTGCCCATTCCGGATCTTGTAACAGCGCACGGCCAACTGCCACCAGTTCAAACTCATTGTTATTGAGTCGCTCAGCCAGATTTTCAAAAGACGATTCGGCGACTTCAGACGATTCAACCATATCGCGCTTTTCCTCATCAATAAAGCTACTGTTGAGTCCGACGCTACCGACCGTAATACAAGGTTTGCGGGTTAACTTTTTGGTCCATCCAGCCAGGTTAAGTGACGAACCTTCGAATTCCGGTTCCCAGAATCGACGAGTTGAACAATGGAAAATATCCACACCGGCATCAACCAGGGGTTTTAGAAAGGCTCCAAGCTCGTCGGGCGTATGGGCTAATTTTGCCCCGTAGGCTTGTTGTTTCCATTGGGAAAAACGCAGGATTATCGGGAAGTCTGGACCACATTTTTCACGGATACCTTTAACAATATCCACCGCAAACTTAGTCCGTTCTACGGCATCACCACCGTATTGATCGTCACGTTGATTGGTGTCCGCCCAGAAAAACTGGTCAACTAAATAACCATGAGCGCCATGAATTTCAACCCCATCAAAGCCGATGGCTTGAGAATCAACCGCTGCTTGTACAAATGCGTCTATTGCTTGTTGTACATCTTCGACGCTCATTGATACGCCGGTTTGTTTACCTTTCATAACCAGACCAGAAGGGCTGTAACCAGGCAATGTTTCATCGGGACCAACCCCTTTATTTGCTCGACGGATAGCACCAACATGCCATATCTGAGGCACTATTTTGCCGCCAGCTGCGTGCACCGCATCAACCACTTTTTTCCATCCCGCAAGCGGTTTTTCGCCATAAATATAAGGTACATTGGTGTAAGCGCTAGCGGCTTTGTGCCCGATACAAGTGCCTTCAGTGATGATCAAACCCACATCATTTTTCGCCCGCCTTTCATAGTAGGCGACTACCAGGTCATTCGGAATGCCATCGGGGCTAAATGTTCGGGTCATCGGCGCCATAACTACGCGGTTACGCAAGCTAAGAGTGCCTAACTCAATGGGGTCAAATAAATTGCTATCGGCTAAAGACATGTAGTTGTTCCTAAATAATCGAATGGATCTTGCTGAATATGATTCTATTGTAAGTGGTAAGAGGAGTTAGCGTACAGAGTTTTATTACAAACTGGAGCGATTAATTGCTTGCCAGGAGAGTTGTATACCGGTTGATTGATACTATTTGCCCTACCGGGAATTAGAAAGATCAGGTAAAATGCCGCCAAACTTGCTACTGAGGATCAAATTTGTTTTACACTCTTGCAGGCCTGCTAAATGCAGGGTTGGTGCTAGTCAGTTTATTGGGCATTTATGCTCAACTGAATACCATTCGAAAAAGAAAGCACCTTGCTTCTACAGAATCAACCGAGCTGATCTCATTGAATCAAGCATTTGTGAGCTATTTTGCCTACCTGTCATTTTTTGTTTACGGCTTTAGTATCTCGCCTTTTAATCATTATCTGGTTTGGCCAAGACTGGCTGCTGCATTGCTCACTTTTGCAATCATTTACGAAATTTGGCTTGATCGTCGTAATTTCAAAGCCGTGGGTTTATTCCTGGTAGCAGGACTCTCGATGATCGCATCTGTCGCTGTCTTGTCCTCAGGGGTGGAAATAAATGATCAGAGTAAATTAATATCCACCGGACTCATTGTGGCTGTGACATTATTTTTGGCACAGGGATATGCGCATCAAATCTATCTTATTATCATACATCGAAAAACCGGTGCGATTGATATCAGGCTAAGTCAGTCAATTTTGCTCAAAGATATTTCAACGGTACTGTTAGCCTTTTCGATGGGCGTTGCTGAGCATTGGCCGTTGATGTTTTTAGCGGTGACCAGTGGTATTACTAAACTCATTATCATGTACCTATTTTATTGGGTTAGAACTGGTTCTGCTGGGGAGAAAAAACAGCAAAGATCCGAAGCCAGAAGTTAATTATTGCAACTTGAGCTGTTGATAGGTTATTTTTAGGGGAGCACTGTAAACAATCTAAATCGATAAAGGAGTCATCCATGAGCAATGACATTGCATTAGTACGATTTTTTTCCCGCTGGACATTAGCCATCTTGTTCACTATGGCGGGTTTCTGGAAAGTCTTTCAACTCGGCGCTACAGCTCATGCCGAGAACTTTTTTGTTGCCGGTTACGCTGATAGCTGGATCCCAGAATGGCTGTTATTAGGCCTTGGTTACATGATTCCTTTTTGGGAACTACTGGCTGGAATCTTGTTAGCAGTTGGTTATCGATGTCGTGAGGTGTTGATTAGTTTAGCGACACTTCTACTAATCACGACCTATGGTCATGCGTTAAAAGAACCACTCTTTGATATCGATGGTCACACATTTACTCGCCTTATCTTGATATTTTTAGCACTGGCTATTTCCGCCAATAAGGACTTGTTTACCCTGGACGGTTATTTGAAACGCTCAAAGTAAAAGTTGAGGTCGGCAATGAAGCGTCTTAACGAGAATGAATCTTACCTTACGCGGTTAGTCTCAGGGGTGCTGTTGCGGGATTCTAAAGTATTGTTAGGTCTTAGAAAGAATACCGTAGATTTTCCCAGTTTTTGGTCGTTGCCCGTTGGCCACGTCGAAAAGAGTGAATCTGACGAGACAGCAATCCAGCGTGAGATGTATGAAGAGTTGGGAATTTACCTGAAAGATGTTTCGCCTTTTTGTATTAAGATCGATCAAGCCGAATCAATTTATCACCAAGTCTACATTATTAATAGCTGGGGTGGAAAAATTGAAAACAGGGAGCCGGATAAGTGCGATCAGTTGAATTGGTTTGCATTGGACCAACTACCGTTCCAAATAACTCCTATTTCAAGGCAAATAATAGAGGAAATTCTAAATGAATAACTGGTTGCAAAAAATCGAACAAGCTAAGCAACGGTTGACCAATGTGGTCAACCTAACGCCGGTTTTACAATCTTCAAGTTTGAATCAACAACTAGGCGCCAATATTTACTTTAAATGCGAGAATTTTCAAAAAGTCGGTGCATTTAAATTTCGCGGTGCCTACAACGCCATTAGCCAACTTTCAAGTGAGCAAAAAGAAAAAGGTATTATTGCCTATTCTTCCGGTAATCATGCACAAGCGGTTGCGCTAGTGGGTCAGATACTGAATGTTTCTACCACCATTGTGATGCCCAATAATGCACCAAAAACAAAACTGCAGGCAACCAAAGCCTACGGCGCTAAAGTGGTAATTTTTGACCCGGAAAATACCACCAGAGAAATTGTCGCAGAAAAACATAACCAGGATAATTCGCTGACACTGATCAAACCTTTTGATAACGAAAATGTGATCGCTGGTCAAGGGACAGTGGCATTGGACTTTATTGAGCAACTTGGCAGTGCAGATACCAATGTCACGCTGGATAGGATGTTAGCCCCCTGTGGCGGTGGCGGGTTATTAAGCGGCACCGCGATTGCCACTAAAGGAAAATTGCCCAACTGCAAAGTGATCGGTATAGAGCCTGAAATGGCGGATGATGCGACAAAGTCTTTTTATACCGGTCAGCTACATTCCAATCCTAACCCACCGACAATCGCCGACGGTACCCGAACCACGTCATTGGGAGAGCTTACCTTTCCCCTGGTTAGAGAATATGTGGATGAAATGAAAACAGTGAGTGAAGAAGCGATTAAAGAGGCGGTACGTTTTTTCTATTATCGAATGAAAATAGTGGTCGAACCCTCTGGTGCTCTAGGGGTGGCTGCGTTAATGAGTGGCGTCGTTGAAGCAAAAGGAAATGTTGGTGTGATTGTCAGTGGCGGGAATATTGATGGTCAAACTATGAGTGATATTCTGTTAGGGAAATAGCTGTGTATCAAAATGATTCAGTGCGATTGAACTTAAAAAGAGATTAATACCAATACTGGGCAGGTAGAAATCTATATACCCGTTCCACCTCAAGATGCAGGCTTCAGCAAGGCTAGAAACTGCCCTATTTGAGGCATGGAATTTTTCGGCTAGTCAT
>CAZOBX010000380.1:0-4324 GCA_964578045.1 uncultured Kangiella sp.
TGCTTCGACAAGACGTCTCTGGGCTTAATGATTTAGTGGCTGGCTATCAACAGGCAAAACATATTTGGGATTCTTTCTGGGGTAATCTCCATCAACGATTTAGATGAAATTAGTTTATCCAGTTTTCCTGACACACATTAAGTTGTTCGACAGTCATTGGTAAATGAGGCGGGGCTTGGGATTGTTGGGCTGACAATCGCATTTCCCGTTCTTTAACAAACACCAACAATGGGACACTGAGAGTAGAGCTGTTCAAAATAATCGACAAAACAGCGTACTTTCAAGGGGACATAGTGTTTTTGCAAGTAGAGTGCATTAATAGGAACTTCCGTCGGTCGATATTCATCGAGAACCGCCACTAAAGCGCCACTATTCAAATCATTTTGAATCAACCACCTTGGTAACACCGACATGCCACTGCCAGCTAAAACGAACTTCCTGAGTACAGGACCTGAATCTGCTTGAATACTACCAGAGACCATTACTGATAGTTCCTTTTTTTTGTGCCAGAAATGCCAACGGTTGTAGGTTAAAAGATTACTATATATCAGACAGTTATGATGCTTCAACTCTTCCAACGTTGTAGGAGCGCCGTGAAGTTTGAGATAGGTTGGACTGGCGATCAGAGCACGAGGGCTGGTACCAATTTTACGGGCAATTAGACTCGAATCTGACAGTTCTCCTATTCGTATCGCAATATCAATACCTTCATTGATTAAATCAACTCGTCGCTCTAAAGAACTGATATCAAGTGTGATATCAGGGTATAACTTAATAAATTGGGGAAGGTGTGGAATTACATGCAGGTCGCCAAATGCCGATGGAATATTAATCCTGAGATTGCCTTTCGGTTTTTGAGTGTATTCTCGTGCCTGAGTTTTTGCCTCTTCCCATTCGTTTAGAATAACCAGGCTATGTTCATAAAATCGGGTACCTGATTCGGTTAGCAAAACTTGACGACTGCTACGAGTTAACAATTTTACCCCAAGACTAGCTTCTAAGGCTGTCATCTTTTTACTAACTGAAGATTGGGTCAACCCAAGATCTTTTGCAACAGCTGTAAAAGTCCCTAGCTGTACTATTCGAACAAATATTTTTACCGGTAAAAATTGGTCCACTGCATTTCCTAAGGTGAGGTTAAATCATTCCAAATCGGAATTATTGGTATTCTATATAGGGTATTTACTTTCCTGTCAAGAAAATAGATACTCAACCGGATCAACATAAGATTAGTTTACATATTATTTGAAAGCCAGTTTGACGCTATTAGCAATCCAATAGAATCGTTAATCCTTTCAGATGATTTGAATTTTGGATTAACTAAAATATTGGTTATTCATCTATAACCGATAATTACTAAAGGTAAAGAAAATGAAATTACTCAATGGTTTATCATTAATAATGGTAATTGTTATTGCTTTGTTAGTCAGTAGGGTAACAATTGCTGAAGGAATAGAGCATGCAGGGGCGTTAGAATTTAGCCCGAATGGCACATTGTTTGTAGGTGACAATATTGGCGGAGCAATTTATGCTTTTAGTATTAAATCGGGTCAAGCGCCGAGTAAACCAACGCCAATCAATGTCAACAACATAGATATCAGAGTTGCAAGTATTCTTGGGGTAGGTCCAAATGCCATTGAAATTAATGACATGGCCGTTCACCCGGTCACTCAAGAAGTCTTCTTGTCAGTCACGCGGGGATACGGACTGAATGCGCAACCAGCCATTGTTAAGGTCGATGGAAAAGGCGACTTGAGGAACATCAATCTTAGTCACTTAAAATTTACTAAGCAGTCGTTGAAAAATTTTCCAGACGATAGTAAAGCATTTCAAGCTCGGGGCATGATGGGACCACCGTCGGCAAAAGATATCATCAAAGCCGAAACACCTATGAGTGTGTTGGCTATTCTGGATATCGTATTTCATAAAAATGAATTATTAATTGCGGGTATTTCTAATGAGGAGTTTTCCTCTACATTAAGACGGGTCCCTTATCCATTTACGGGTAAGCAAAGTGCAAGCCAAATTAAAATTTATCACATCGCTCACGATCAATACGAAACTAGAGCCCCTATTCGATCTATGGTTGTGAAAAATATTAATGGCCAGGATCAATTAATTGCCGCTTATACTTGTAGCCCCATTGTGATGTTGCCGTTAGCACAGCTTAAAGATGGTGCCAAAGTTACTGGCAAAACCATCGGTGATATGGGCAACGGCCAGCCGATTGATATGGTTTCCTATTCAATGCAAGGTAATGAATTTTTATTCATTACAAACAATAGTCGATCGCCACAAGTTATACCTCTAGCTGGGTTAGAAAGCGCTAAGGCCGTATTACCAAAAGATTTACCTCGCGGAATGAAGATGGACTTAATGCCAGAATTGCCTTATGGACCTGTAGGTGAAATGGTCATGTTTACCGGTTCTTCATTGCAAATTGATTTGTTAAACGAGATGTTTTTCGTTTCATTGACGCGAGATGCAAAAACCGGAAGTCTAGATATGGAATCAAACTTCACCATGTTTCCAAATCGATTGCATAATTTGCACGCTGAATATGACTTTCCGGGTGTCCCTGCACCAAAGATGTAAGAGCTAAATATTATTATGATCAAGTCTGTTCATGGTCTTTTGCTGTTATGGATTTTATTGAACCTATCTGCTGAGGGAGCTTCTCAAGCTCCTGCGGCATTGACCACTCCGCAATTAACTACCGACAGTGTGGTTTTAACGACCAAAATCTCAAAGTTAAAACCAGGCGGTCAACATTCTGTGCAAAATTTTCTGAGTGTGTTTGTGGGTGATGACTTGGATTGTTGTAACGATAAGTACGCGATACAGGGGAGATATCGGCTAACAGATGGAAAGGTAATTTTTACCCCCGACTTTCCTTTTATGCTTGATCAAGCCTATAAAATAAGAACAATGATTTCATCATTTGATGACGATTATCAATCGTCGAGATTGGATAAAGATCAACCGAACTATTTCTACACGACTTTCACTATTGTTAATGAAACTGAGTCGATTCAGGCAAGAGTTATCAAAATATATCCAACCAGTGGTCTACTCGCTGAAAATATTCTTCGATTTTATGTATATTTTTCAACCCCGATGAAACGGCAAGTAGCGCTTGAATATATAAAATTGATTGACGAGAATGGTAAACGAGATCTCCACGCATTTATGCGATTTAAACAAGAGTTGTGGAGTCCTGACGGAAAGAGATTAACATTGCTTTTTGATCCTGGCCGAATTAAACGAAAGGTTGCTACCAATATAGAGTTAGGACCTGCATTACAGGAGGGGAAACGTTACCAATTGGTTATTGATGGAAAATGGGAAACGGCGACGGGGAAAAAACTCAAACGCTCCTTTGTTAAAGAATTTTTAGTGGTAGAATCCTTAAGAACTTTTCCAGATCCCAAAAAGTGGATAGTTAAGCGGCCAATGCTAAACTCGTCAGATCCATTAAGCATTCGTTTTGACCGGATATACGATCATGCTTTATCAAAAAAATTCATACAAATTAGAGATCTAAAAAATAGTATAATAATGGGCGAGGTGTCGTTGGTCGATAACGAGAAGAGCTGGATTTTTAGGCCTGAAAAAAACTGGAATGTCTCTGAAATTAAAGTAATAATTAACGCTGAATTAGAAGATATTGCAGGTAATAATTTACAAGATCTACTTGATCATACTGTTAGTGAAGGATCTAGGTCGACCAATTTTGTTAGCTTGCCTGTGATATTAGGGCAATAGTCGATTAATCTTTCAATTAATCGAAATTCTCTGACCTACAAATCAAAAACTGATCAATCCAAGCAGCCGTGCACACCTGTTAGGATCTCTAGGCAGACTCGATGTGTGCTACAGAAAACCATTTTAGTGTTGCGCCTGGATTAGCGCCTAACTTAAGTTTTAGAATTGACCGCACAATAAAAAACAATCAAAAAATGAAGAGGCTATAAAGATGAAAATGTACAAACTTGGCGTATTGCTGCTGGGAATTACCTGCTTTCTATTGATGGCGAGCAATGCAAGCGCCGCTGATAAATATAAGTGGGGAAAAAATCGAAATATTGAACAGGTGTCGGACAGTGTTTATCGCTATGGCTCTGACGGTCAATACGGCGCCTATATTTTAACCTCGGACGGTATTATTGTTATCGATGGCCATTATTGTGAATCCAAGACAGCACAATGGTTGAAGTCGGAGTTAGACTCTCGTTATAAGGTTCCGGTCAAATATGTAGTTTTGAGCCATGACCATCAGAGCCACATTTGCGGTACCGAAGTATTTAGGGAAACAGCCATTACC
>CAZOBX010000381.1:0-4285 GCA_964578045.1 uncultured Kangiella sp.
CTATTTAGACAATTATTCGACAAGGAGAGCAGTACCTATACTTATCTTTTGGCCGATCAGGAAACAAAAGAAGGTCTTCTAATCGATCCGGTAAAAGAGCAATTTGACCGAGATATCAAACTGATAGAAGAATTGGGTATTAAGTTGAAATATGTCATGGACACTCATGTTCATGCCGACCATATAACATCAACAGGGCTGCTAAAAGAGCGCATTCCAGAGGTACAAACCGTATTTGGTTCTGCAGCAAATGTTTGTTGTGCAGATATCAGTGTTGAACATGGGGATGAATTAAATTTTGGCCGTTTTTCCTTAAAAGCTCTATCAACCCCAGGACATACCGGAGGATGTACAAGCTTTTATTGCCAAGGTATGGTTTTCACTGGAGATACTTTACTGATCCGAGGTTGTGGTCGTACCGATTTTCAACAGGGTGATGCGGAGCAACTTTACAAAAGTGTGCATGAAAAATTATATACACTCCCCGATGATACCTTGCTTTATCCCGGCCATAATTATGATGGCTTAATGGTTTCTACCATTGCAGAAGAGAAGCGTTTTAATCCCAGATTAGCAACCGCCAAATCCAAATCTGAATTCATCGATATCATGTTCAATTTAAAACTCGCAGAGCCCAAAAAGATCAAACAAGCGGTACCGGCAAATAGTTGCTGCGGCTTTACCCCGGAATTAGGCCATATCAATGAAGACTGTTTTTCAATGACTGACTTGCATTATAGGTTAGCCGATTTACCTAAGAATGAATTAGTGATTGACGTAAGAACAAAAGAAGAATTCGATATGGGGCATGTACCAGGTAGTCGAAATATTCCAGTAGATGCGGTTGCCGACTATGCCGACGAATTAAGATATTACGAACGGTTATTCTTGTATTGCGGGTCAAGTAAAAGAGCACAAGCGGCTTTTACGTCGCTAGAGGGTGAAGGATTAAAAAACTTGATGTTGATGTCCGGTTCTGGGCTAAAAGATTGGAAAGAGCAGGGGTTTTCTCTCGAGCAATCTGAATAAATATTAGGAGAATACCATGATTAAAAGAGTTTCATTATTCAAACTACAGCGTCCCGACACAACAGATATTCAAAAAGTAGTCGCTGCACTTTTGTCGATGCGAGGCAATATTCCATCGCTAGTCGATATTGAAGTTGGGGTTAATTTATCTGAATCGGATCAGGCCTATGACGTGGTTCTGATGGCGACATTTCAGGATATTAAATCGCTGCGAGAATTCGAAAAAGACCCATTTCATTTGGGAGTTAAAAAGCTTGTTGTATCGCTTAAACAAAGCAGAGTCGTGGTTGATTACGAATTTTAAATTGACTATGAATTTTAAAATAATTACAAATTTTAAAACACTTATTCATTGAAGGGCTCAAAATGATTAGTAACTATCCGGAAATAATAAAACTGCTGCCAAAACAAAAAGGCAAAGTGGATACTTCGAGTAAATTCAAACTCGAAGCAAATGATTGTAAAGTTCTGTTTGCATCTTATCAACCGGGAACAACCATTCCAAAACATAAACACATAGACTCAGACATTGTTGGTGTGGTGACCAAAGGACAGATAATTCTGACTTTAGATGGAGTCACTACAAAGCACAATGTAGGAGACTGGTATCATATTCCGCCCGGCACAGAACATGAAACTATGTTTGAACAAGAAACAGATGAAATTGAGTTTTGGTTTAAGGCTAAACCATAACAAATGATGATCACCATCTCATAAAGATTTTAAAGGTGAGATAGTCTTAGGTTGTACATGAGCCATAAGCTTCAGGATTAATTCCTCATAACTAAATATTACTATTTGAAGTTGAATTGCTGCAAACTATTCCAGCTAACCCTAGCAAAAATAGATAAGGCAAATGTATGTTCGAAACTCAGAAGCTTGAAGTGTAACGATATGTTTGTAAATTTAAAACAACACCTGTATTTAGCGCTAAGCAATGAGTTTTATTATCGATAGATTAGTTGTTTATTCAAATCACCGAGTGTTGTCTATGAAGAATGAATTGAATACTTTTCACCTGTATTAACTAAGAATAAAGTGATACAGTTTAAAGCTTCAAAATAACAAGCTAAAATAAAAAATTAATATAAGAAATATAATATGCAAGACAGTCCAATTACTTTACTGCCCCCTCTAGTCGCCATTACAATAGCTATTTGGCGTAAAAATGCATTAGTCGCTTTACTTGCTGGGCTGTTACTTTGTCATGTAATGATTGCCAATTGGCAACCGCTAGAAGGGGTGTTTGAGAGTGTAGTGGAGTTAGCTGATGTTTTTAGTTCGTTGGGTAATGTCTATATTATCACCTTTAGTTTACTCATCGGCGCTTTGGTTAAGTTAATGAATCAGTCAGGTGCGGTAAACGGTTTTATTAATCATTTAGGTGATCTAAAACTGGTCAAGAATCAGCGACAGGCGAGTCTGCTGCCAACCATCATTGGTAACAGTATTTTTACCGATACCAATTTAAGTATGTTTACTGGCGGCATGGCAAGCCAACAACTTTTTGATAAATATAATCTCAGTAGAGCTCGCCTTGCCTATTTACTCGACTCGACCTGTGCGCCTATCAGTATTTTGTTTCTGATTAATGGTTGGGGAGCTTATGTTTTGGGGTTGTTAAATGAATTTAGTTTTGACGATCCTGTCGGTATTCTAATTGGCACTATTGGCTATAATTTTTACGCTATTATTGCGGTAGTACTTGCGTATTATACTGCCTACTCAGGCAAAGTTTATGGTCCAATGAAAAGTGCAACATCTCGCATTGTGAGCAGTTCTGAACCTGCTACTGAGCAGGTTGCTTTGGCACGAGTTATGTGGATACCTTTAATAGGCCTATTAGCGATAACACTTGCTTTATTATGGATTACAGGTGATGGCGATATTCGTCGCGGCTCGGGATCATTTTCAGTATTTTGGGCAGTTATTAGTTCCCTGATGCTGCTGATATTAATGATTTTGTATTACAAATTATTATCAACTAAAAAAATCTTATCGGCCATCACTGCTGGCATCAAAACAATGATTGCACCGGTCAGTATTTTAGTGATTTCATTTGCTTTTGGCGATGCCATTAAGGAATTGGGGACGGGTATTTATGTCAGCCAGTTATTGAATGTTGAAATACCATTGTTTTTAATGGCACCGATATTATTTCTTGCGGCCGCTATCATGTCCTTTGCGACGGGTACCTCTTGGGGAACATGGGCAATACTCGTGCCGATTGCAGTGCCGATTGCATTAGAAAGTGGGTTGCCGATCCATTTTTTAGTGGCGTCTGTTTTAGGTGGTGGCATATTTGGCGATCATGCCTCACCAATTTCCGACACAACCATAGTTGCTTCAATTGCCAGTGGTTGTGATCATTTTGAACATGTGAAAACACAATTGCCTTATGCCTTATTCAGTGCAGTGCTCTCTCTTATTTTCTATGTAATCATTGGTCTGAGTTATTAGTAATTGGTAAGTTGGCCACAGAACAATAATTGTTTCATTCGCTCAATTGACTACAATATCGCTTGTTACCATCCTCAGGGAACTTGCGACACTTAGGTACCTATTTATTCGCTAACAACTCGCTAAAGAACAAAGATTAACAAGTAGAAAGAGGTTAGTGTATATCCCCTCCAAACACTGTTTCGAGTCATTGGTTGAAACCGGAATATGTCTATATCTTTTGATGTATTGTTAATCGACGGTTTTATGAGATACCAAACAAAGGCTGTATTATTCTGTCGTATCAACCCTTTATTAGCTACTGGTCCGTTATACTATTTACTTACAAATCGAAGGAGCAAAACATTGACAGTACATTTAAGGAAAGTCGTCTTAGCAGCGTTAGTTCTGGTATTTCTAGTACCAATTGACAGTCAAGCCAATTCCAACCAGTTCATTGAGATACAAATAGATTCAAAAATAATGGGAGAGATTCGTACTATTATTGTTTCTCTTCCTATTGGATACGAAAATGACCACAGTAAAAAATATCCGGTGCAATACATTCTTGATGGCAGAGCTAATATTGAACATACAAGAGCTACTAGCGATTTTTGAGCCAATTTAGTGAAATGCCACAAACAATTATAGCAGGTATCACTAATGTGCATCGCACGAGAGATATGACTCCATCTGTTGATCTACCGATATCTGATGACTTGTTAGCATCCATGACAACAGATGATGTTTTGGAAAAGATAATAGGCGAAAACACCTTGCGTCCTATTGCCTTCTTGCAGCAAGGACTTAATGTATC